>CAZUKP010000011.1:0-62145 GCA_964620915.1 uncultured Hyphomicrobium sp.
ACTGGCGCCCGATCCCCCAGAGACCGATCATTGCGGCAACTGCCGGCGCTGCCTCGACGTCTGCCCAACAGATGCTTTTCCCGCACCCTACCGTCTCGACGCGCGCCGTTGCCTTGCCTACCTCTCCATCGAGCACAAGGGGCACATTGCGGAAGAGTTTCGCCGCCCCATGGGCAATCGCATCTTCGGCTGCGACGACTGCCTGGCGGTCTGCCCGTGGAACAAATTTGCAGCTGTTTCCCACGAAGCGCGTTTCGCCTCGCGGCCCGAGACGGACAACCCACCGCTTGCCGAACTCCTTGAGCTCGATGACCGTGCATTCCGTCTGCGGTTTGCCGGCACGCCGATCAAGCGCACGGGCAGAGACCGTTTCCTGCGCAACGTCCTGATCGCCGCGGGCAACTCTGCCGATGCGGGCCTGCTGCCCAAGATCGAGCCGCTCTTGAACGACGCCTCACCGCTTGTACGCGCCATGGCCGTTTGGGCGATGCGCCAGTTGGGCGGCGAACAAGCCGGCGAGCCCATCAAACGCCGTCACCTCGCCCGCGAACGCGACGCGCACGTGCGCGCCGAATGGCAGACCCCATCAGCACCATGAGACACTTGTTTTGCTTTGGACTCGGCTACAGCGCCCGTCACGTCGCTCGCCAATTGGTAAGCGAAGGATGGACTGTAAGCGGCACGTCGCAAACGATTGAGGGTGCAGAGCGCATCGGCGAACAAGGTTTCGAAGCGTTCGTCTTCGACGGCACGTCGCCCGGCAATGGCATCGACGAAGCGCTCGCGCGTTCGACGCATGTCATCGTTTCTGTTCCCCCCAGAGATGGCGGCGATCCGGTATTGCGTCACCATGCACAGGGCATCGAATTTGCGCGATCCCTACAATGGATCGGCTATCTCTCGACCGTTGGTGTCTATGGCGACCGCCAAGGCGCATGGGTCGACGAAGAGAGCCCGCCCAATCCTATAACGGAACGCGCACGCCGGCGGGTTAAGGCGGAATCGGCTTGGCTTGAACTCGGCAGGCGCGCCAGCAAGCGTGTCAAAATCTTCCGGATCGCCGGCATCTATGGGCCCGGCCGCAGCGCCATCGAGCGTCTGCGCAAGGGCACGGCTCAGCGCATCGTGAAACCGGGCCAAGTCTTCAATCGCATTCACGTCGACGACATCGTCCAGGTGGTCGCGGCAGCCATGACCGGCCGCGCTTCACATGACATCTACAATGTCACCGATGACGAACCGGCCCCGCCACAGGACGTGATTGCGTTTGGAGCCGAGTTGCTCGGCATCCCGCCACCACCCGAAATCCCGCTTGAGGACGCAGACTTATCCCCAATGGCCGCCAGCTTCTATTCAGACAACAAGCGTGTGTGTAACGCGCGCCTGCATCACGACCTCGGCGTCGATCTCAAATTTCCCAACTATCGCGAGGGGTTGCGCGCAATTGCAGACCTCGAAGCCGTGAAGCCGGGCGTTTACGAACCTTAAGAGCCCGTTCAGGTCACGTTCAACCAATCCCCGCTTTATTGGCCAAATCCGGTCGCGGTTCCCCCGCCGCGTCTCGTGGTATCGGGCGCAAGACCCAGCCAAGAAACTGTCAAGGAGCGAGGACGGGATGCGAGTTGCAGCGGTAAGACCCAGTCGCACCACAGCATGTGCATTCGTGTTTGTGGGTTTCATTTCGGCTCTCACCCCCGCCTCGGCCCAAACCAATCCCGCACATTCACTTGCCGAGAAGTTTTCACAGGCCGCCGAGGACTCAGAGCGCAAGGCCGCAGAGGCCAAACGGCGCGAAGCCGAACGCAAACAGGCCGAAGCCGCGGCTGCCGCAGCTGTGCGTCGAGCTGAAGCAGAGCGCAAGGCCGCCGCCGAGCGCGCGGCCTATGAAGAGGAAATGCTCGCTCGCGCCCGTGCCGAGGCCGAAGAGCGCCGCGCCTTAGAAGCGGAAGCGAAACGTCTCGCTGCCAAGCGCGAAGCTGCAGAGAGGCGCCAGCGCGCAGAAGCCCAACGCCGCGCCAAAGAAGTCGAAGCCAAGCGGTTGGCCGCCCAGCGCGAGGCCGCCGAGAAACGCCAGCTTGCAGAAGCCCAACGCCGGGCCAAAGAGGCCGAAGCCAAGCGTGAAGCCGCCGAAAAGCGCCAGCGCGCAGAAGCCCAACGCCGCGCCAAAGAAGCCGAAGCCGAGCGTCTGGCTGCCGAGCGTGACGCCGCCGAAAAGCGCCAGCGCGCCGAAGCTGAACGCCGCGCCAAAGAGGCCGAAGCCAAGCGTCTTGCCGAACAGCAAGAGGCGCGTGAAGCGGAGCATAAAAGACAAGCGCGCGTACGTCTTGAGGCTGAGCGCGAAGCGGAAGTGCGGCGCGTTATCGAACAATTCCGGCTCGCCCGCGAAGCCCGCCGGCGTAACATGCCGCCGAACAATAGCCTCGGCGGACCACGTCCGCTGATTGCCAAGAAACCGCAAGTTCGCGAAGACAAGGTCGCGGTCACACCACAGCGGCTGCGCCAACCGGGACGCGTTACCGTCCTGCTCGTCATGGAGCCCAGGCGGAGCAGATCACGCGGTAAACGTAGCGGTGATCCCGTCCTTTGCGTCGGCAAGGGCTGTTATATCAGTGCCGGCGCCGACGATGCGGCCGACTATTTCCCGCGTTGGAAGGCGATGGGACCGGGAATCGCGCTCGGCCGCCGTGCGGGCGCATGCCGGCGCCAGCTCACTTGTGTATTTCGCGATATCGATTTTGGCGGGAGAACTGCCAGAATCCAGCCCGTCGATCTCGGCTACCTCCGCCACAGCCGGCGTCGCGTTCAGCAAGTCCGTCAGGATGGCAGTTGCACTGTCACCGACGGGCAGCTGCACTGTGCGCACACGGTCGTCGCCGACACCTACCGGGCATGGATTGTTCCTGAAGCCATCGCCCGCGAGGCAGGCCCGGATGCACTTAGTGACGCGTTGGAAGAGGGCTTGCCCGTAAGTCAGTCGGCCGCCCTCGCGGACCGGTGAGCCCAGGCTGCACGTTGGCGGCGCCTAGCCGCTAACCAGGTAGCCAATCCGCCCGTTCGAAGCCTCGCGGACCCGCTCCAAGTGCGCGTAGATCTCACGCGGATGCAGCGGGCGTCGGGTGCTCGCAATGCACTCACGCTCCAGGTTCAGCAAGTCTTCGAGCAGCGGCTGAGCCGTCTTATGCAGCATCGCTACGGCCTTGATCGCACTACGGCTCATGTTGAGCGGCACCTTCGGCACAACATCGGCAATGAGCGCCTTGGACCTTTCGGAAAGGTGCCCGGACAGGTGCCCAAAGATGCCGACCAAGCGGATCGGGAAATCCTCTTTGAATTTGTAGCCATAGTCATCCATCCAGGCGAACAGCTTATCCATCAGAAAGTCTTGCATTCGAAGCCGCGGGGTCACGCGGTAATCGCGCCACTCCGCAACGATATCAAAGTCAGGCTCCACCTCGATATCGGAGGGCGCGAACGTTTCTCTAGCCGTAACACCGATCCGATCAACGAAGTCGCGGTTCTTCATGTCGAAGCGTGTCGTGAAAGTCGGCAGCACCACCTCACCGTTTGAGGCGAGATCGAAGGCCTCGCGAACGAGCTTGGAGCAGAAGAGCTCTTTCGTGCCTTCAAGCTCCATGGAGAAGTCGTACAAGATGGGCGTGCCACCGGGGCTGTGGGACTGTTTGATAACCTCATAGATTTTTGCAGCGGCACGGCGGGCTAGATCTGCATCCTTGTGACGGAACAAGACACAGCGTCCGAGATGGTGATGCAGCGCTTTCTCCAAAGGTGAAATGATGCTGCCTTCCTCGATGAGGCTTTCGACAACCCACTGGCCCCCATTCTCGTCGATATGGATGATGGCCAAATGGCTGAATTGGGAGTGGACATCACCGATCCGCGCGATGGCGGCACTGTTGTGCTGCATCCCGCGCATGAGCAGCAGATCGCCGGAACGGAACGGGAGATCGTCACCCGTCTTGAATGCGCGATTGACCAGCGTGTTGAAGTCTCTCCCGCTGAAGCCGCGCATCGTCTTGTCATCTGGGGCCAGCTCGGGGTAACCCAAGTTGAGTTCACCCAACATGTCGGTCGCATACCGTGCGACGCGAAACGCACTCCGCAACGCCCTTTGCGCATTGAGTGACATGAAACCTTGCTGGTGCCACGTCGCGACCTGGTCACGCAGCCTTAAGCGCAGATCGAAGATCGCCTGCAGCAGATGCGGCGCGGACTGGCGCAGCTCATCGACTTCATAGCGATCCAAGCTGACGCGAAAGACCGCGTCGTAAACGTCGGCAAGGTGCTCTGAAAGCTCTGCAGCACTTCCAGGAGAACGGGTTGCGAATTCCGCAATCGCGTTCAAGTCGTTTTCGAGCCTAGCCGGGCTTGCGATCTGCTGCATCCCACTCCCCCCTGCATCCCCCAACCATAGCCCGCGTTACACGTCGAATATGTGATAGCGGTCTTGGCGTAACCGACCGGCCGACGGCCCCGGTTAACTGGGGCTACGCCTTGCGTTCAACAGCTTTACGGAGCTGGCTTGCGGTCCCATCGGCCCCTCAGTAGCCGAACGCGTCACATGGACGACCGTACCGACTTTGAGCGCATCGAAAGCATCATCGGCGACGACGCGGCGGGCAAAAAAGAGATCCGGCGAATCTTTCACCTCGACGAAGCCGTAGTTCTCATCGGGGAAGAGCCGCACAACGATGCCTGTATCTCCTGCAGACTCATGGTGCTTCACATCATGGTTCTTGATGGCGGAAATCTGCTCGAGCTGGCGTTCAATAGCCTCGAAGACACGATTGACGACGGCAGACTGGTCTCCCTTCATCTCGCGCCGGTCTTGCTCTCCTTTGGACACGATGGGCTTGTGTCCAGGCACGTCGATATCGACCGAGATGCCGATCGGAGTCTTACCGCTCTCGGGGCTGCGATGGGGCACTTCAACGACCACGCGCGCGCCGGTAATGTGTGAATGGAAACGCTGCAGACGATCGACCCGCTCGCGGATCAGCGTCTCTAGAGACTTTGAACTCGCCATGTTCTTGAAGGCGATCTGCAGCGGTCTTTCCATCGGTGTCTCCGGTTACTTTCGCATTGCCTCGTTGAGGCAGAGTCTTGTTGTTCAAATGAAGCCAGGGCTGTGGTGTCCGTATGGCACAGATTGGAGGTGCCAAAGACCGTCCCAAAATGCAAACATATCACGACGAAGCCACCCAGCGGGCGGGCGGTCCTGCAACCAATGAGGATCTGAGATGGCCGTGCGGCTCCCCATCGTTGGGGTCATGGGCTCTGGTGAAATGTCGCATACGTACAAAGCCGAGGCAATCGGCCGCTGGCTGGCGACCCAACCGGTTCACCTTCTCACCGGGGGCGGTAAGGGCGTCATGACAGCGGTCAGTCGAGCTTTCCAGGAAGCGCCAAACCGGTTGGGACTCGTCAT
Source organism: uncultured Hyphomicrobium sp. (assembly GCA_964620915.1). Classification (GTDB taxonomy): domain Bacteria; phylum Pseudomonadota; class Alphaproteobacteria; order Rhizobiales; family Hyphomicrobiaceae; genus Hyphomicrobium_A. The sequence goes on from CAZUKP010000011.1 coordinate 5,447, forward strand.
AGGGATCATCCCATGTGGTGATGATCCTGCGCTACCCAAGCAAGGATACCCCAATCCCTGGGTCGAGCTTGCGATCCACACCCATCTGCCCCTGAGCGGCACGTGCGGCACTGAGCCGATGTCGCGCAACCATATCAATGTGCTCAGCTCCAACGTCGTCATCGCGTTGCCAGGAAGCGTCGGCACAGCGAGCGAAACGAGCTTGGCGTTGCGCTACCGCCGCCCCATCGCAGCATTTCTCGACAAGCGATCCGACATCCCCAACCTCTCGCCCGACATTCCCGTCTTCACCGATCTCGCAGGAATACAGTCATTCGTCCTGGAGAACCTCCCCGCTAGGGAGTGATCGAGAACGAAAGGACCTGTTGGGCCGATGACACCCTTCGTAGAACGCAACGGACCCATTGGGTGCCAGATCGACGTGCGCGCTGACCCTTTTTCTGAAGAAGGTGCGCTCATTCACGCGCCGTCCTAAGTCCACCCTCACCGCCGCCTTGCCGATGCCGCAGCGCACTCGCTCCTGAAAAACGGGCGCTTTTGCCGACGAATCACCAAGATCCATGTTTCTTTACTGGGTGGTTACCTTAACGCTGACATTCTGTCGGCTTGGGAGCTTTGTGTCCCCCTCAGAATTGGGCTCAGTCAGGCATATTCCTGGGTCCTCAGAAATTAATTGCCGTCCCGTTCCGCGCGGAACAGTCCGGCAGCAGCCGTCTGCGATAGATCTGCGGTCAGACAAAACAAACCGCTAGTTCAGAAGGAACGAAGACAATGACTGCAACGACCAATCGCAACGCCCTCATCGCCGCCCTGGCACTTGCGGCCCTGGCCCTCCCGGCCGCCGAAGCCGGCGCTGTCAGCGCCAACGTGAAGAGCGCCTGCATGGGCGACTACTTTCAGTACTGCAGCTCTCATCAGGTCGGCAGCACCTCTCTTCGCCGCTGCATGCGCAGTGTCGGCCATAAGCTGTCCAAGCGCTGCGTCAACGCTTTGGTTGCCGCCGGTGAAGTCTCCAAGTCAGAGGTTACGCGCCGCGCGAGCCGCTAAGAGCTCCCGCCCGCAGCTTCTGAACTATCGACCTAATTTGGCTGTCCGTTGCAAAACGGGCAGCTTTTTTCGTTTCCGCTTCGCCTGAGGATGGCACGTCACCCACTTAGGGTTGCGTCAGTGCCGCAAGCCGGTCGATCGCCGCATACAGCAGCTCAAGGTCTTGAGGCCGCGACAGCCGATGCTCTCCATCGGAAATCTCCACCATCTCCCCTTGATCGCCTTGCAAGAAGCCCATCAGCTCGCGCGCGTGCGCAATCGGCACGTCCTTGTCGAGCGTCCCTTGCAGGATCACGACGGGCCGGCCGGGATCAAAGGGCTCGCGCTTGAAAAGATGCTTGCGGCCCTCCTCGATCAGCGCACGCGTAATTGTGTAAGGCTCCCCGTAGTCGGATGGCTCCAAATAGACGCCCGTCTCCATGAGTTCGCGCTGAGCGGCCTCGGGAAAGGCCTTCCACATCAGTTCCTCTGTCATGTCCCAGGCGGGCGCGATCAGAATGAGCGCCCTGATCCGGGCGGCCTCTTCAGGGGCCTCACGCAACAACGCCCGCAGCAAGAGCAACGCGATATGACCGCCCATGCTCGAGCCAATCACGATCTGCGGGCCCTCGGTGACCTTTTCGAAGACAGCCACAGCCTCGCTGAGCCAGGCCCCGATGGTCCCCTCATCAAAGCGTCCGCTCGACAGTCCATGGCCCGAGTAATCAAACCGTGTGCAGCCGTAGCCCTTCTTTCCCGCGAACTCGGCAACCGCCGTCGCTTTGGTGCTTGCCATGTCCGATGCGAACCCTGACAGCCACAAAAGGCTCACGCCGCCGGCATTGACCGGAGGTTGGGTACGATACGCGATGCGCCGGGAGGTGCCATCTTCTGCAGCGGCAACGTCAAGGAATTGCGGTTCGGGTTCACTCACTCTAAACAACCTCGTTCAGCTACCGGAGAGCCTTGTGGCCGATAAGCACCCGACCATACTGCAGATCATCCCCGAGCTCGATACCGGAGGCGCTGAGCTTTCGACCATCGAGATCGCGGACGCGATTGTGCAGGCCGGTGGTCGCGCCATTGTACTAAGCGAAGGCGGCCGTCTCGTTCAGAAGCTGCGCGAAACGGGCGGAGAGATCCGCTTTTTTGCGGCTGCCTCCAAGAATCCCTTTCGCATTATATGGAACGCGCGCAAAATCGCCCGTCTAATCGCGCGCGAAAACGTCGATCTGGTGCACGCGCGAAGCCGTGCACCCGCCTGGAGCGCATTTCTCGCTGCCCGTCACATGAAAATTCCCTTCGTGACAACATATCACGGGGCCTACAGCGAGAAGGGCAAGCTCAAAAAGTTCTACAACAGCGTGATGGCACGCGCCGACGTCGTGATCGCAAATTCCCGTTACACCGCCGATCTGATCCAGGGTCGCTACAACACGCCTGAGGATCGCATCGAGGTCATTTACCGCGGCGTCGAAGGGGGCGTGTTCGATCCGGGGAACATAGATCCCAAGCGTGTCGCGGAGTTGCGATCACAATGGGGCGTCAAGGCGGGTGAGCGGGTGGTTCTGCATCCGGCCCGGCTTTCGGGCTGGAAGGGACAGCGCATTGTCGTGACGGCAGCGCGCCTCCTTCGACGGCAAGGTCGGCTTAGGAACGCGGTCGTCATTCTTGCCGGAGCCGCGCAGGGGCGCAGCGCCTACGTGGCCAGCCTCCAACAGGCTATTGACGATGCCGGGCTCGAGGACGTCGTTCGTCTCGTCGGCCACGTGGACGATATCCCCGCAGCCTTGCTGGCGTCCCACGTGGCGATCGTCGCCTCCACCGAACCGGAAGCCTTTGGTCGCACCGCGACCGAGGCGCAAGTCATGGGCACACCTGTCATCGCCACCAACATCGGAGCGCCTCCCGAAACGGTGCTGGCACCTCCCAAGGTGTCCGCCAACACCATGACAGGTTGGCTCGTTCCGCCGGCCGAGCCAAGCAGGCTCGCCGATGCCATTGCCGCAGCCCTGGCGATTTCCCCCGAAGACCGCAAGCGTATGGGAGCACGTGCGCGCACGCATGTGCTTCAAGCCTTTTCTCTCAAGGCGATGAAGCACAATACATTGCGCGTATACGATCGGCTCCTGGGAACGCACCTCGCCGGTGATGAGCACTGAGAAGTGCTAGTTGCCCCGCGGGGCCTTCTTGTTCGCTTTGGGCCTTTTTGCAGTCACCTTGTCGACGACGGTCTGCACATAGGCCGGGAGCGCAAAGGCGGCACGATGGACGGCCGGCGTCCAATATTTGGTCTCGATGCCACGCTTTTTCTGGCGCAGCGCAAGCTTGCTTTCGGAGACCTTCAGATGGTCCTTCTCGTCGCTTGCCCAGTTCAACACAAACGGCCCCCCGAAGTAGCACGGCTGCGTGCACATATAGGGGGCAACGTGTTTGAACAGCGCCGCAAAGGCCCTCGTCGTATCAGCGAGGTGGTCGGGGAAAAAGAACGGCAATCCGTTCTGTGTCACCAGAATCCCGTCGTCGTTCAGCACGCGCTTGCAATCGGCAAAAAACGCCTTGGTATGCAGCACGGCCGACGGTCCAATCGGTTCGGATGAATCGACGATCACCGCGTCGAACTTTTCCGTCGTCTCCGCCACGTACTTGAGTCCATCGGCAATAACGACATCGACCCGTTCGTCATCGAACGTCTCTCCAGGGATTTCGGGATAGTATTTCAGCGCGGTGTCGATCACCGTGTGATCGATCTCGCACAGTGTTGCCCGCTTGACCGAGGGATGCTTGATTACCTCGCGCAGCACCCCACCATCGCCCCCGCCGATAACCAGTACGCGCTTGGGCTTGTCGAGCGCCATGAGCGGCACGTGCGCCATCATCTCATGGTAGATGAACTCGTCCGATGTCGTGAGCTGGCAGACGCCATCCAGCATCAGAACGGTTCCCCAAGTCTGGTTCTTGAAGATGACGAGGTGCTGATGCTCCGTCTTGTCTTCTTGCAAGATCTCATCGGCTTCGAGGCGCACCCGCCAGTGCGGATGAAACGTTTCCTCGACCCACTCGCCCATTTTCTTTCTCCCAGACTGAAATTGCCGGCACACGGCTAACACGCCGGCGGTACCTGCACCGGCGAGAGTTCACTATAGGGTAAGTTTCGAACAGGTTATTGCGCGGTGGTGCCGTCAAGCGAAGCTGTCGCACGCAGGTGCTTGAGCACGGCGGCCGTCGGCCAGCAATCGATCTTCAGGCCGTGCTTCTTTTGATACGTTCCGACCTGACGGCGCGTATTCGACCCGATCTTCCCGTCGATCTTCTGGAGTGCGTATCCCCGATCGATCAGCCGAGACTGAATTTCCTTAACCTGCCGCGTCCGCGGCTGAGCAATCGTCGCCGATGGGGTATGGAAATCACCACCACCGGCGATGCGATCGGCAAGGTTGCCCACGAACAGCGCGTAGAGGTCCGACGTGTTGTATCGGCGGATAACTTGGAAATTTTCGGTCGCAAGAAACGCTGGGCCATAAGCTCCCGACGGCATCATTAAGTAGGCTTCGTTGACCAGCTCGGTCTCGCGAAAACGATCTGGCCCGGCACGCTCAAAGCCTATCTGAGCCCACTCGCCAATGGTGCGCGCGCCCGGGGGGCCCTCAAGCGAGCAATCGCCGGTCTTGGGAACGCGCGCTTCATAACCCCATTTGAGGCCCCGGACCCAACCCTTGTTGGCGAGCTGGCGGGCCGCCGAAGCCAACGCGTCTGGAACCGAATTGAAGATGTCGATGCGGCCATTGCCGTCGCCGTCAGCCGCATGTTGGTAATATTCTGAGGGCATGAACTGCGTAAGTCCAACCGCCCCCGCCCAAGAGGAGCGCATCTTCGAACGCGGTATGCCGTCTTGAAGCATCTTCAGCGCATACAGCAGCTCCTTGCGGAACTTTTCCTTGCGGCGGCCGACATAGGCCTGCGTCGCCAGAACACGGATGGCATCGTGTTGAAGCTTGTGGCGCCCGTAGGACGTTTCCCGTCCCCAGATGGCAACGATGATGTTGCGATCGACGCCTGTCGCTTTCTCGATGTTGGCAATATCGCGCTCGTGCTGCTTCATAAACTTGCGCCCTTGCACGGCAAGCCGGCGCAGGTACTTCGGATCGAGATAGTCCATGGCAGATTTCGTGAACTCGGACTGCCCCGCGCTGTCGTCGCGCTTGCGACCCTCAATAATCAGGTCGGGAAGCTTGTAGTCGGGCTTCAACCCGCGAAACGCGTCGTTGAACGTTTCTCGTGAAACACCCAGTTCGCGCGCCTCCGGCCACACACCTCTGGCCCACACCATAAAGTCATCTTCGGCTGATGCCGAACCGACATAAACGGTCGAAATCACCACCGCCATGCAGACTGTGCCAATCGCCCGTCTTCGTGTGCTTGATGCTAAAAGCAAGTCCGCCTCTTTGGCCCTGTGGGCCGTTCCTGAGGCCTATCTCATGCCATTTCGCGGCATTTTTGCGGCCCAGGGCCTCACACAGCCCCTCAGCTTGCATCCCGAAAGCGCTGCAAGTGCGTTTCCCAGCTCAGCGCGTGCCGAACAATCGTGTCGAGATTGTCGTACTCCGGGCGCCAGCCAAGCCGCACCTTGATCTTATCGGACGCGGCAACAATTTCCGCAGGATCGCCAGGGCGGCGCGGCGCGTCGCGCACTTCGAAATCAGCACCTGAGACCCGTTTCACTGCGTCGATCACCTCGAGCACGGAGAACCCGTGCGAATACCCGCAGTTGAAGATGTCTGAGTCACCGTCATCGCGCAGGTGCCGCAACGCGGACATATGCGCGCGCACAAGATCAGTTACATGAATGTAGTCGCGAATACAGGTGCCATCCTGCGTAGGATAGTCCCTGCCAAAGACCTCCAAATAGGGTCGCTTTCCAAGGGCGGCCTCGCACGCGACCTTGATGAGATGCGTTGCGTTCGGTGTTGATTGGCCAGAGCGCCCTTGCGGATCGGCACCAGCGACATTGAAATAGCGAAGCGCCACATAGCGGAAATTGTGAGCCCGCGCCGTGTCGCCAAGCATCGTCTCGGTCATCAGCTTCGAGGAGCCATAGGGCGAGATCGGTTTGAGATCGGCATCCTCGCGGACCGGATTTTCCGTCGGCATCCCGTAGACGGCCGCCGTCGACGAGAAGATGAACTGCTTGAGGCCCATCTCAACTGCGACTTCGATCAGTGCGCGCGACTTGACGGTGTTGTTGTGATAGTAGCCCAGAGGATCGGCGATCGACTCCGGCACAATGATCGAGCCGGCGAAGTGAATGATGGAATTCACACCGTGCTTGCGCACGACGCTACGGATAAGATCCTGATCCCCAACGTCGCCAACCACCAATGTTACTTCGCTCGGCACCGCCCAACGAAATCCAGTCGACAGATTGTCCAGAACAACGACGCTTTCCCCGGAATCGAGGAGTTGGAGCACCATGTGGCTTCCGATATAGCCGGCACCGCCGGTCACGAGAACGCTCATGGTCACCACCAAGGTCTATGCATGATCCACCAACCCGCCTTCTAACATAGCACTGCCATCTTACCTCTCGCCCCCTCGATTGATACGTTCCTCCTTAATTTTGGTTCCTAAAGCCATAAACTTTCTGCCCTCTCCTTGGAGATCTTCATGCCGTCAGCCCCAAAACGCATTCGCAAGGCCGTCTTCCCGGTTGCTGGGCTGGGGACGCGCTTCCTGCCCGCCACCAAGGCGATGCCCAAGGAAATGCTGACCGTCGTCGACAGGCCCGTCATTCAGCACGTGGTCGACGAGGCCCAGGCGGCCGGCATTGAGCACTTCGTCTTCGTTACGGGACGAAACAAAGGCAGCATTGAGGATCACTTCGACAAACAGCCTGAGTTAGAGGAAACGCTTGCAGCGCGCGGAAAGACCGAAGCGCTTGAACTGCTCACATCGGCATTACCAGAAGCAGGGCGTACCAGTTTCACTCGGCAGCAGGCGCCCCTAGGCTTGGGACACGCGGTATGGTGCGCGCGCGATATCGTCGGCGATGAACCGTTCGCACTTCTATTGCCAGACATGCTCCATCATGGTGAGCGCCCTTGCCTCGCCGAGATGATCGAGGCCTATGAGAAGCACGGAGGCAATCACATTGCCGTGTCACCGGTCCCCGAGGACCAAACGCACCAATACGGCATTGTCGGTGTCGAAGATCGCAACGCCAAGGTCTCAGCCATTACGGGTATGGTCGAGAAACCCAAGCCTGGTACGGCGCCCTCCAACCTGCACATCACCGGGCGCTATATCTTGCAGCCGGAGATTTTCGATCTGCTGGCCCGCCAGGAACGCGGGGCAGGCGGAGAAATCCAGCTTACCGACGCAATGCTCACGATGCACAACGCCGGAAATCAACCGTTCTATGCCGTGCGCTTTGATGGCGACATCTACGACTGCGGGTCTAAGATCGGCTTCCTCACCGCCAACATCGCTTATGCGCTCGATCGCGAAGACCTCGCACCGGCTCTGCGCACGGAGCTCCAAAAACTGGTCTAGCCGGCGCAAGCAGCCACCGAATCGGTGGCAGGATTGGGTGCCGCATGGCGAATTTGGGCCTAGTTGCCTGACGAATCCGCGGGGAAAGAGAACGCAGCGGTCTGGCCGGACGCCCGCTGCGGGCCAAGCATCAGAAACACCGCCGTCGCAACGGCAAAGCCTAAGAGAAACCAAAATGATTTCCGTGCCTTATCCACCGAGGCGCTCCAATTAAGGTGATCCGTCGCACGAACGCCTGAACAAGGTGCACAATGGTAAGAGAGGTACGGTTAACGCCTTGTTAACTATGGAAAGCACGTTGCGCACGAAAACCGGTTCCGAGCGCGCTGGACAGGCCACGGGTTTCGTAAGAAACTCTTAACGTTGCGCGTCGCTGGGGGCCTGGGGGGAGACTAGCCATGACGGCGGCCGGAGGGCCTGTACGAAAGCTCAAGAGCGTCGAAAGCAGGCCGAGGCTTGGCCATTTGCCGGTGGCATCGGCCTTGCGCACTCTTGAATTGGAACGAGAAGGGCTTTCTCAGCTCCACGAATCGATCGGCGGTCTGCTTGCCAAACCGTTCGGAGCCGCGTTGCGTCTACTGCGCGCCGCGCGTGGGCGTGTCATCGTAACCGGCATGGGCAAGAGCGGTCACGTTGGCCAGAAGATTGCGGCCACGTTCGCATCGACCGGGACACCTGCCTTCTTCGTCCATCCGTCCGAGGCCTCCCACGGCGACCTCGGCATGATCACGTCCGACGATGTGATCCTCGCTTTCTCCTGGTCGGGAGAAACCGTCGAGCTCAATCCCATCATTACTTACTCGCGCCGCTACTCGGTTCCGCTGATCGCAATCACCTCGCGTGCCGAGTCCGCGCTTGCTCAGCAATCCAACGTCGTGCTTCAGCTGCCTCGTTCAAAGGAAGCCTGCCCGCACGGATTGGCGCCGACGACGTCAACCACCATGCAGCTTGCCATCGGCGATTGCCTGGCGATCGCGCTGTTGGAGGCCAAGGGCTTCACCGCCAACGACTTCAAGGTGTTCCACCCTGGAGGCTCGCTTGGCGCCCGGCTCAAGTATGTCGCCGACGTCATGCACAAGGGTGACCAGCTTCCGCTCGCGCGCGAGGACGAAGCCATGAGTGCTGCTCTGGTCACGATGACCCAAAAGAGTTTCGGCTGTCTGGGGATTGTCGATCAGAAGGGCAAGCTGGTCGGCATCGTAACGGACGGCGACTTGCGCCGGCATATGGGCAAAAATCTCCTAACGGCCCACACATCCGATATCATGACACCCAAACCCAAGACGGCGCGACCCAAGATGCTGGCCTCTGCCGCACTTGAGATGATCAACGCGTCGCGGATTACGGCTTTGTTCGTCGTCGATAGGGGCAAGCCCGTCGGCATCGTGCACGTACATGATCTATTGCGCGCCGGCGTCGCTTAGGCGGCGCAAGCGTCAAGCCCAGCCCTTGAGCTCCTGGCGAACGACAGCCTCGATCGCGCGCACTCCCTCATCGCTGTCATTAAGCGCGGGCAGATAGGCGAACTTTTCTCCGCCATGTCCCTCAAAAATGTGCCGGTTCTCGCCGTCCAGCTCTTCGAGCGTCTCCAAGCAATCGGCGGAAAACCCCGGCGCAACTAGGGCAAGTCGTTTGACACCTTCGCGCGCCAGCCGCTCTACCGTCTCGTCGGTGTATGGCTGCAACCAAGGATCGCCACCGAAACGCGACTGGAACGTCGTCAGCCACTTATCTTCAGGCCATCCCAGTGACGCGCGCAACAGGCGCGATGTCTTCTGACACTGACAATGGTAGGGATCGCCCTTTTCCAAATACTCCTGCGGCATACCGTGGAACGTGGCGATAATTTTCTCGGGCTCGAAGTCGAGCTTGGCAAGCTCTGCTCGCATCGACTGGGCGAGCGCATCGATATAGACGGGATTGTCGTGATAACTGGGCGCGACCCGCACGGCCGGCTGCCAGCGCATCTTCATGAGGGTGCGGAACGCCTGATCGCAAGCCGTGGCCGTCGTCGCCGCAGCGTACTGTGGATAGAGCGGCACCAATAGAATGCGGTCACAGCCCCGCTCCTGCAGCGCACGAATGCGGCTGTCGGTTGTGGGATTGGCATAGCGCATGGCCCAATCCACTTCGATGCGCGGGTCATCAGCCAGTGCCTTATGCAGCTTTTCGGCCTGGTTGCGCGTAATCGTCTTCAACGGCCCTTCGTCGAGTTCATTGTTCCAAATCGTAGCGTAGTCCTTGCCCTTGCGGCCGGGCCGCACCGTCAGAATGATAAGGTTGAGGATCGGCCACCATTTCCAGCGCGGCACTTCGATAACGCGCTTATCGGAGAGAAACTCCTTCAGGTAGCGGCGCATTGGCCAATAGCTCGTCCCATCGGGCGTACCCAGGTTCAACAAGAGCACGCCGATACGGCCGTGGGCCACATTGGGATGTCCACTCGGCCAGGCCGCGCGGTCTGCTTCGAATTGATTGGGTCTGTCGATTTCGTTCACGCCAGCCGTTCCTTGTGGGAGATGATAACGTCGCCCTACCGCAGTGAGACGACGCGGGCAAGGCATTGGTTACGAACGCACCACCCGGCGCGAGCGCTGTTCCCCGTTCCCGTTCCGCGTCGATCGCGATGGTTTCGGGAGGGACTTTGGTGTCTGGCTCTTCTCACGCAACTGCACCTTGCCGTCAGACTGTAGCTCGCCTTTGGATCGTTCCGGCAACTTGGGCCCGCGCGCCGCCTCCCAATAGAGAGCCATCATGCCGCGGAGCTCCTTTGCTCCCAGCGCAAACAACCGCATGCCGGCGGGATAAGCACGAGTGCGCAACTCCTGCTGGCGCCGGCGCACCAGCTTTTCCACGAGCGCGGCCTGTTTAGCGTTGATCCGTTCGGCGGGCTCGGAGCGTACGAATGCAGCAAGCATGGCAAGGTCGTGATCATCGCCGAGAATCTTCGAAAGCTCTCGAGCCTCGCTTGCCTGGGCGGCGCAGAATTGGGGCCACGCCGAGGAAAGTAGCAACATGTGCCTCCAGTGGTGTTGCACCCCTTTGCGCCACTCGTGGAAGGCATCATCGGTCCATGTCGCGTATGCCTGCTTAAAGGCGCGGCGACCCTTGCGATAGCTGGTTTCGAGACCAGGCCCGATCGCATCGAACCCATCGCCGTCAACTTTGAAATCAGCAAACCTGTGTTTTGCAACCGCCAGGCGCTCCAGAGCTTCCTTTTTCGCCGCTGGCTCTATGGTGGCGATCTCAGCGCCGTTCGCGTCATTGAATATTCCGTGCAAGAGTTCGCTGGCTGAGCTCGAGCCAATGCTCGAGACGGACCGCAACTTGGTCAACGTTTCTGCCAGCACATGGCGATCGCGCACGGTTGAGAGAATCCAAGCGATGTCGCGAAGGTCGGCGTTCTCCGCTTCATAAACTGTCTCGCCTATCGCGGGGCGGACAAGGCGCACAAGCGCACGCACACGTTTGAGTGCTTTGCGCGTCTCATGGACCGCAACGGCCTGATCGGCCGACTTCTTGAGTTGCCGCCGCGCGCGTTCGAGCTGCTCGCGCGCGATCCGGCGGGATCCCTCCTCGAAAGTCTCATTGAGCTTGAAGCGGTAAGCCATGCACCCGCTCTCTGCCCGGCCGCCCAAATCACAGCCAGCGTCACGCAGAAATTACACCACCATTTGAGGCCACACGCTGCGAGAGTGCAAGCGCATCGCCGCAGAGGCAGACATATTTAATAAGCGACTAGCGGGACTTGAGGGACGCGGCAAATTCACTTCGCACGCTTTCCGCCCAGGCCAACCATACCCTTACACGGTCATTAGGATTATCGGCGGTCATAAAATCGGTAATAACTGCAACAGATTGCGCGCCCGCAGCCATGACTGCCGGTGCCCGATCCGGGGTTATGCCGCCAATTGCGACCAAGGGCAGGCTACCGATCCGCTCCTTCCAGGCCCCGACACGGGCGAGCCCCTGCGGCGCCCATTTCATTACCTTGAGCTTTGTTGGATAGATGGGCCCCAGCGCCACATAGTCGGGCGACGCCGACAGGGCGATCGCGAGTTCCTCCTCGCTATGCGTGGAGATGCCAAGCCGCATCCCTGCTGCCTTGATGGCAGGTAGGTCCGCGGTCGACAGGTCTTCCTGGCCCAAATGGATGTATTTGGCCCCCGTCTCGATCGCTTCTTGCCAATAATCATTGACGATGAGCTGACAGCCATGGGCGTTTGTGAGCGAAAGGCTCTCTACAATCTGCCGCCTCACGTCGGCTGCATCGGCGTCCTTGATGCGAAGCTGGATGGTTTTCACCCCCTCGGGCACGAGGCGCGCGACCCAGTCGGCGTCGGGAACGATGGGATAGAAGATGTCTAGCCCTAAGGCGTGCTCATTCGCCATGTCTGGGCTTGGCGGTTCGAGACGCCAAATCGAAGAACGGTGTTCCGGCGACAGGCGTCGAGGGCACGGCCATGTCGCGTTCTCCCATGAGCCCCGCCTCGAACGCTGCACGTCCGGCCTCGATCGCCGTGGCGAATGCGGACGCCATCCCGACCGGATCGCCCGCCTTGGCAACGGCCGTGTTGATCAGCACTGCGTCTAACCCCAGCTCCATCGCTTGGGCGGCATGCGACGGCGCACCAATTCCGGCATCCACGATCAGCGGCGTTTCAGGAAAATAGGCCCTGAGGCTCTGAAGCGCATACGTGTTGGCAAGCCCACGCCCGGACCCAATGGGCGACCCCCAAGGCATAAGCACTTCGCATCCCACCCTCACAAGCCGTTCGGCAACGGAAAGATCCTCGGTCGTGTAGGGCAGAACTTTGAAACCGTCGTTGGTGAGTGCTTCGGCTGCTTCAACGAGACCGAACACGTCCGGCTGAAGCGTGTCATCGTTGCCGATGACCTCAAGTTTCACCCAATCGGTGTCGAACACTTCGCGCGCCATTTGCGCCGTCGTGATGGCTTCCTTCGCGGTCCGGCACCCAGCCGTATTGGGAAGTACGCGAACCCCGAGCTCCTCGATAAGCTGCAGAAAGCGCTCACCCGTCCGGCCACGCGCCTGTTCGCGGCGCAGAGAAACAGTGACGATCCCTGCGCGCGACGCTTCAACGGCCCGGGCAAGAACATGCGGCGAGGGATACTGCGCGGTACCCAGCAACAACCGTGATGCGATAGGTGTGCCGTACAGCGTCAACGCCCTGTCCGGCGTGGCTTGTGGATCAATTGCGTTCATGGGCCTTACGCCTATCCGCCGTGACGCGGCGAAACGACCTCTATACTGTCGCCCTCGCTCAAAGGTGTCGAGCCTCGCACCCGCGCGGGAACGAAGTCGCCGTTGCGTGCCGTTGCAATGCGCGCATTCTGGAGCCCAAGCTCAACCACGAGGTCATTTAGTGTTGCAGCGCACGTGGCAACCGGTGCGCCGTTGACGATGATTGCGCGTTCATGTTTGGAACCTACGGTCAAAGATCGCTCCAAAGACTACGAACCCACGTCGCTCAGCGAGTGTGCTAGTTCAACAACTTTCGCCGGCAAATCACAAGCCGCCCCTAGCAGCCCCTGCGCGTCCTCGTTGACAGCCGGCACCCTCAGGGTGAAAACTGTTTCCCGCGGGGCGCGCGCAATTAAACCTTATAATAACCCAGACTAGCCTCGCAGTGCGAGGTAGGAGGAGACGCCATGGCGTCAACGGGCACAGAGACAATGCCACAATCCGGCCCGGCCGCCCCGCCGGCTGCAGGCGCACCGTCCGAGGTTCGCATCTATCCCCACTCTCCGATCCTTTATTGGTGGATCGTCTGGGCCTACGGCTTCATCTGTGCGGCGTTGACATATTTTCAAGGCGAGTCCGTCACGTTTGGCAATGGCAAGCCGGAGCTCATTCACCCCAGCGCCTGGGTTGGAGTCTCTTTCACCTTGGTGCTCCTGTTCGTGACGCTTGCGACCATCGTCAGGGCTCGCGGCGTCAATGCGATATTGCTGCTCATACTGCTGGCCCTGGCATTCGTTGGTACGCAACTCGTCTTAAGCATCGAAGGGCTGTTCAAGACGCCGCCCGCGATCCAGGTGCACATGAACCTCGCCTTCTACATGATGGTCTCATCTGTTCTGTTCGTCATCTGGTTCATCATCGTCTTCATCATCGACCGATTGACCTTCTGGCGGTTCAAGCCTTCCCAGATTGAGAGGGTCCAAAGATTTGCGTCCCTGCTCGGGCGCGCGCCCGAGAGCTACTCTGTCATGCATGTGAGGCTAACGCGCTATAGTGACGACCTGCTCGCCCACAAAATCCTCGCACTCGGCTTCTTAGGGCTCGGCACCAGCGATATTGAAGGAAAAGTAGCCATCTTCGGTGGCGGCAACGAGCAATTCCGCATCGATCACATCTGGGCTGCCAAGCGCTCGTTGAACCAGATCCAGGCCATGATGGGCGCCAAGGCAACTGTCGTGACTTGAGGCCCGCCGGACGACTACAATTAAAAGTCCGCCCCCATAGCAGGCTGATAGCGACAGTTCGCGCTTGCGTGCCTGCAGCTTGCGGGTACGACACGGCAAGCAACGCGCGGATTGGCCACCCGGATCGGGGCTGTGGCACCTGATGTTAACAGCCGAGGCCAACGATCCTGTCTCAGCCGTCGTTTTCCGCGCTAGACTGTGGCAGTAGCCGTCAACGGATCCGATCCGATGGACGAGCGCAGCGCCGAGGTCTCCTCCTTGGAAGACGTAGAACCAAACATTCCGACCGTGCGTCGGCGGGCCTTTGAGATCTTGGAGCATGGACGCCGCCGGGATGTCCTCTCGCGCGTTCTCGATTGGATCCTCGTTTGCCTGATCCTTGCCAATGTCGCCGGCACGATCGCCCAGAGCGTGCCCGAAATCGAACAGGAGTATGGAGCGGACCTTCAGATCCTCGACCGCTTTTGCGTGTTGGTTTTCGCCATCGAGTACGTTGCTCGGCTATGGGTTGCGCCCGAGCACCCCCTGCTTCGGCCGCTGGGCGTCGCCAAGGCGCGCATGCGGTTCGCCGGAACACCGATGATGATTATCGATGCCTTGGCGTTCGTCCCGTTTTTCTTGGAGTTGCTTTTTCCCGCGAGCGCGGTGGTCCGGCTGACTAGGCTCGTTCGCTTCTTGAAGCTTGCGCGCTATTCACCCGCACTGGCCACGATCGGGCGCGTCATCTCGTATGAGCGCCGCGCCCTTCTTGCCTGCGTCATCATCATTGGTGGAGTCATGATGGCGGCCGCGGCCGCCATGCACGCCGTCGAAGGCGCCATACAGCCCGACCGGCTGGGCGATATGTCAAAAGCCATGTGGTGGTCCGCAGCCATGCTGGCAAAGATCGGCGGCGGCGAACTTGCGCCTGCGACAGCGCTTGGCCGTCTGATCGCCGCGATCACGGTGATGCTCGGCATCTTCTGCTTTGCACTGCCCGTCGCCATTATAGGTCGCGGCTTTTACGAGGAGATCCGGCGCCGAGACTTCGTCGTGACATTTGCAATGGTCGCACGCGTGCCGCTGTTTTCACATCTCGACGCCGCTTCAATCGCCGATTTCGTCGGCATTCTGAATGCCCGCACCGTTCCGGCGGGCACTGTCATCATCCGCAAGGGCGACCCAGGCGACGCCATGTATCTGATTGCCAGCGGCATGGTCGAAGTCGAAACCGCCGGGGCGAAGGTGCGCCTGGAGGAGGGAAGCTTCTTCGGAGAGATGGCGTTGCTGACGCGCGAACGTCGCAACGCAACGGTCACGGCTCTGAAGTCCACCGATCTTCTGGTGCTGGACCGCGATGATTTCCATCGCCTGATGGACCGTAACCCAAGCATTGCAAGCCAAGTCCGCGCCGTGGCGTCGGAGCGGACCAACCGGCACGCTGAAGTCGCGGCCGAACCGCATCGCTAGGGCGATATTACAATCATCTCAGCCATGGTACCCTTGTCCAGATAGGCGGCCACGGCCTTGGCGAGAACGGGCGCCAACAAGAATCCGTGACGGTAGGCACCGTTGACAAAGATATATTCGCCGCCATCGCGCACGATCACTTGCGGCATGTTGTCGGGGAAGGCCGGCCGCACCCCTGCGCCAATGTCCAGGACTTCCGCTTCTGCAAACGCTGGATGCAACACATAGGCCGCACCGAGAAGCTCAAGCACAGAGCGCACGCTAACTGGGCCGTCGTCTGCCGTTTCAAGAACGGTTGCGCCGATCATATAGCGCCCATCCGACCAGGGGACGATATAGATCGGCTGACGCGGATGCAGAAGCTGCACAGGGCGACGCAACGCGATTTCACGAGTGCGCACCAGCACCCGCTCTCCGCGAACACCGCGCAAATTGGGAAGCGCCTCGCGGGCGGCAAATCCGCGGCAGTCAATGATCGTGCCGGGATCATTGCCCGGCTTATCCACGCCGAATTCCACCGCGACGCCTGCGCGACGCACTTCATCAAGAAGAAACGCGAGCGCTTCCGGGGCGGCCATGTGCGCTTCATTGGGAAAGAAAAGTGCTGCGGGAAAACGCCCCTGCAGTTCCGGCTCAAGTTCGGCGAGCCTGGCGGCATCGATCCTTTCATGTCCCTCAACATGCCGCGCGAAGCGATCGAACTCGGTGCGGTCGCGCGGACTTGCAACGACCAGGGCGCCGTTCATTGCAAGCTCTGGATAAACGTCTTTCCACAGCGCGATTCCTTCACGCCCAAGTTCTCGCAACTGCGGTGGCGCGGTTTCCGTCTCGCGATCGGGTGCAAGCATCACACCGGCATAAAGGCTTGCCGAATTTTCAAACGGCTCTTTGGTGGCCTCCAACAGGCGCACGCGACGGCCAGCGCGCGCCAGAGTTAGAGCTTGCCAAAGTCCGAGGACGCCGGCACCGAGAACGGTAATTTTTTGTGTGCTCACGGGATCAAGTCTTCCATCACAGCCATCAGGAATTGGCACGTTGAGGCGTGCTTCTCAATCCCCCAAGGCTGCGCCTTCTCGGCGCGGGTCGGCCCCACCTTCAAGGCGTCCATCGCGGGAGACGATGATGTGAAGGCCGGAATTCATGAGAGATGGTGCGATGTGGTGGCCCCGCGGCCTCAGCTTCAGCGCCGTCCAGACCGAACTCCCGTCTACCTCAATTTCAAATTCGTCACCTCTGCTCCCAAAATTCGGCAAGTTGGCAACGGATTGCGCGTCCATGCCCCAATCGATGAGACCAATGAGCCCCTTGAGCACATAGAGGATAATGCGGCTACCGCCTGGCGATCCGAGCACCGCTTCAACATCGCCTTGTCGATTGAAGACGATCGTCGGCGCCATGGAACTGCGCGGGCGCTTTCCAGGTCCGACTGCGTTGGCAACGGGGCGCCCATCCTCATCGGTCGGACGGAAGGAAAAGTCGGTCAGTTCATTGTTCAAAAGAAAGCCGGCGGCCCAATTGTGGGATCCGAACGCCCCTTCGATCGTCGTCGTCATCGAAACGGCGTTTCCTTCTTCGTCAATGATCGAGAAATGGCTCGTTCCAACGTTTTCGATCGTCGCATCGCTGCCAAAGGCTTGCTTGTCCGAACCCGGAGGCTCTCCCGCCTTGGGCTGTTCCATTGCACGTGATGGGTCAATAAGGTCGCGGCGGCGCGCCAGATAGCCAAGATCGAGCAGACCCTTTGGTACCGCTACAAAGTCTGGGTCACCGATGAAGCGGTTCCGGTCGGCGAAAGCGAGCTTCTCGGCCTCGGCAATGAGGTGCAACGCTGAAGCCGACATTGCAGCGTCCGGGCCCTCGCCAAGATCGAACGGCTCCAATATTTTCAATGTCTGCGCAATTGTCAGCGTTCCCGACGAAGGCGGACCCACTCCGCAGATGGTCCGCCCCCGGTAGGGGAAACACAAAGGTTTGCGTTCCTTCACCTCGTAGCTTGCCAAGTCCTCAAGGGTCATACCGCCGGGCGCGGTCGGCGCGTTTGCAACGGCCTTCACGATCGCCTCGGCGACAGGACCGTCGTAGAACCCGCTGGCCCCCTTTTCGGCGATCAGGCGCAAAGTTTTCGCGAAAGCGGGATTCTTAAGGACATGCCCGACCGGCCAAGCGTTGCCGGTACCAGTGAAAAAGTAGCGACGCGCGGCCGGAACGAAACTCTCCGGTCCCTGCCAGCGCAACATGAAGTGCAAGCGCGGCGAAACCTCAAAACCGTGTTCGGCGAGACGGATCGCGGGCGCAAACAATTGAGACCAGTCCAAGCGGCCATGCCTTTGATGCACCGTTTCGAGCAAGCGTACGATGCCCGGAACACCAACACTCAAGCCCGAAAGCACCGCTTGCCCGAACGACATCGGATTGCCGTCAACAAGGAAGCGATCGGGCCCGGCTGAGGCGGGTGCGGTTTCGCGCCCATCGTAGGCTTTGAGATCTGCGGTCGCGGCGTCCCAGTACAACAGAAAAGCGCCACCGCCGATGCCCGAGGACTGTGGCTCGACGAGATTGAGAACGAGCTGCACGGCAATGGCCGCGTCGATGGCCGTTCCCCCGGCGCGCAGCATTTCGAGCCCCGCCTCAACGGCATAAGGATTGGCCGCGGCAACCATGTGCTGCTCGCCAGCTACAAGCTCGTTTTCCGTGAGACCTGTCGGTGGCTCGGGAGCACTTCGTGGGTCTTGTGCCAAAACGGGCAACGCCAGGTGCAGCATTGTGACGAAAAGCGCGGCTATACAGATCCCATACGCTCCCCGCCGCTGGTTGAAGATGGATCGAAATGATGTGACATCAGGCATGGGATCTCGGACTCTGTGGCGCAGAAGGCGATCCTTTATCAGGACAATGTGCCCAACTGTCGAGCATGCCAGACCCCATGCTGGATGGTTGCACACTCTCTGCTGGACGGTTGTCATCGCCAGACGGTATCTGAAATGAATGACCATTGGCGCTCGCGCTTCGTCGCAGGCGCGGGCCCGACAGTCCAGCAGTCAATGAAAGGCAAGCTTTTATGTTCGCACCCGGTACTTCTCGCCCTCTCAAAGCCGTACTCATGGCCGTGCCGCTTCTTGCGCTGTCGCTCGGTGTTCTTTTCTGGAGCACCGGCCGCGGTGATGCGCGCGAGGATGTGATCCCGCTTCTGGCTACGGACAAGACCGTCATCGGCCAGCCGATTTCTTATTCGGTGGAAAAACCGGCAAAGGTGACCGCGGTCATCGTCACCATGCAGCCTGGCGATCAAACGGGCTGGCACAAACATCAGGTCCCGCTCTTCGGCTACATGCTCGAAGGTGAGTTGACGGTCGACTACGGAGAACATGGCAAGCGCGTCTATCGCAAGGGCGATGCGCTGATGGAAGCCATCGATGCCGCGCACGACGGGCACAACACGGGCTCAGGTGTCGTGCGTATTCTCGCGGTGTTCATGGGGGCGGAAGGTCTCAAGAACACAGTTTTGGTCGAGCCTCCGAAATAGCTGGTCCGCGTGCTCAGTGAAAATCGCGCGATTTCGGAATGACGCGCTCGTTGCGCGGATGCCCGGCCCAGCGCGGATGGTGCGGGGAGCGGGCCGAACCCGGATCGGGGCGCGCCACCTCGTCGGCATTGGCGACCGGCATTTTCATGTCGGCTGTGTTTTCTGACAGAAGCGAAAGCCAGCCGCTGCGATCTTCCAGTTTTGCCGAGACCACGTGGATGATGTCCTCGTGACGCTGGATGCGCCCATGAATGACGATGAGGCGCGCTGCCATCACCACCTTGCGAAACCGCTCCAGCGTCTTCGGCCACACCACCGCGTTGGCAACGCCCGTCTCGTCCTCAAGCGTCATGAACACAACGCCCTTGGCCGAACCGGGACGCTGGCGCACGAGAACAACGCCGGCAACCGAAACGAATGCGCCGTCCTTGAGGGCGCGCAACTCATGACACGCGCGCACGCGCCGGGCTTTAAGCTGCGCGCGCAGAAAGCTCATGGGATGGGCTTTGAGTGAGAGTTTAAGCGTCTGGTAGTCGTTGACCACGTGCTCCGACAGCGCCATCTCCGGCAGCGCGACGGTCGGCTCCGATCCCGCTTCGCGTGTCTCACTCCAGGTGAATAGCGGCAAAGGCTCATGAGAGCGTAGGGCCTTGACCTCCCACAGGGCTTGGCGCCGGTCGAGCCCCATCGAGCGGAAGGTGTCGGCGGCCGCAAGCTTCTCCAAGGTCGCCAGCTTCAATCGCGCGCGCGCCCACACATCATGCACGTCACGAAATGGACGTGCGGCGATGAGCTTTTCTGCTTCCTCCTCTTGCATGCCGTCGATCTGGCGCAGGCCGAGGCGCAATGCGGGCCCACCATCGCCGCCACCCGGCTCCAGCGTGCAATCCCAATCGGAATGATTGACATCGACGCCGCGCGCCTCGGCACCGTGCTCGCGCGCATCGCGCACGATTTGCGCTGGCGCATAAAATCCCATGGGCTGCGAGTTCAAAAGTGCCGCCGCAAACGCTGCCGGATAGTGGCACTTGATCCATGCCGACACATAAACGAGATGCGCAAAGCTCGCCGCATGGCTCTCGGGAAAGCCATATTCACCAAAGCCCTTAATCTGGTTGAAGCAGCGCTGCGCGAAATCCTGGGCATAGCCGCGCGCCACCATGGACGAGACCATCTTCTCTTCCAAAAGTCCGATGGTGCCGCGGCGGCGGAAGGTCGCCATCGCCTTGCGCAACTCATTGACCTCCGCATCCGAAAAGCGTGCAGCCACCATCGCGATGCGCATGGCCTGCTCCTGAAAGAGCGGCACGCCCTTGGTCTTCCCTAAAATGGCTTTCAGCTCGTCGGCGGGTCCGTGCTCGGGTGCCGGCGACGGATAGTGCTCGCGCTCCGCGCCTGAGCGGCGGCGCAAGTAGGGATGCACCATGTCGCCCTGGATCGGTCCCGGGCGCACGATCGCCACCTCGATGACGAGATCATAAAAGGTGCGCGGCCTTAAGCGCGGCAGCATGTTCATCTGCGCGCGGCTTTCCACCTGGAACACGCCGATGGAGTCGGCTGCACACAACATGTCGTAGACGGCGGCATCATCGCGCGGGACGGACGCAAGCGTCAAAGGCCGGTCATGGTGCTGCGCGATGAGATCGAAGGCGCGGTGAATGCACGACAGCATGCCAAGACCCAACACATCGACCTTCAACAGGCCCAGCGCGGCAATGTCGTCCTTGTCCCACTCGATGAAGGTGCGATCCTTCATCGCTGCGTTGCCGACGGGGACGACCTCGACAAGCGGTCCCCGCGTCAGCACAAAACCGCCGACGTGTTGCGAGAGATGGCGCGGAAAGCCCATCAGCTCCTGGGTCAATTCTAAAACGGTCGCAAGCAGCGGATCTGTCGGATCGAGGCCAGCCTCGCGCACGTGCTTTTCCGGCAGCGCGCCGCCCGAGCGCGAACCCCACACCATGCCGGCAAGTGCGGAAACGGTATCCTCCGACAGCCCCATCGCCTTGCCTACGTCGCGCACGGCCGAACGCGCGCGATAACTGATCACGGTCGCTGTGAGGCCAGCCCGGTCGCGGCCGTAGCGCGCATAAATGTACTGGATGACCTCCTCGCGCCGTTCATGCTCGAAGTCGACGTCGATGTCGGGCGGCTCCTTGCGCTCGGGAGAGACGAAACGCTCAAACAAGAGATCGATTTCGGTGGGGTTCACCGCCGTGATGGCAAGGCAATAACAAACGGCGGAGTTTGCCGCGGAGCCCCTCCCCTGACACAAGATGTCGCGAGAACGCGCAAAGCTGACGATATCGTGCACGGTGAGGAAGTAAGGCGCGTAGTTCAGTTGATCGATCAGCTCCAACTCTCGCGTGAGAAGCGCGCGCACATGATCGGGAACGCCTTCGGGAAAGCGCACGCACGCGCCCTCCCATGTCAGCTCCTCCAGATGCGACTGCGGGCTTTTGCCGGGCGGGATCGGCTCATCGGGATACTCGTACACGAGCTCATCGAGTGAGAAGCGGCAGGCGTTTGCTATTTCGAGCGTCCGCGAGACGGCGTCTTCGTAGCCTTTGAAGAGGCGCGCCATTTCGCGTTCGGGTTTCAAGTGCCGCTCGGCGTTGGCTTCGAGAAGAAGGCCCGCTTCAGCGATCGTCGTACCCTCGCGCACGCAACTCATCACGTCCTGCAACGCGCGGCGGTGGGGCGCGTGATAGAGCACATCGCCGGTGGCAACGAGCGGCGTAGCGCACCGCTGCGCTAAGGCCGCAAGAGCAGCGATGCGCGCGCGGTCATCGCCACGATAGGTATGGCTTGCTGCCAGATAGAGCGGTGTGCCCTCAAGTGCCGCCTTCACCCGACATAGCGTTTGCTCGAACGATGCTGCGCCCCCTCTCCCCGCTTGCGGGGAGAGGGCATGGGGAGAGGGAATACCCTCGTGGCCAACGAATGGAATGATGTCAGCACTGTGCGGTTCCTCTCGTTTGGCAGGTACGCCGTGCACCTCGCGCCAGTCCCAGTCGTCGGGGGAAAGCGCGATAAAGATCTGGCCCTCTGCGTGCTCTGCAACGTCATCGAGACAGAGCGTGCAGTGGCCTTTCTCCGCACGCCTTTGGCCGACCGACAGCATGCGGGAGAGACGGCCGTAAGCCTTACGGTCGCGCGGCAGACATAGAAGACTAAAACCCTCCTGCAGATCGAGGCGCGCGCCGATGATCAGCTTGAGGCCGAGCTGCTTGGCTGCCGTATGCGCGCGCACGACACCCGCCAACGTGTTGCGGTCCGCAATCGCGATCGCAGAAAGGCCCAATGCGTGCGCCTGCGCGACAAGCTCTTCGCCGTGCGAGGCGCCACGCAGAAATGAAAAGTTGGTCGTGACCTGCAGCTCGGCGTAGGCCATGGCACGGCCCTCATCCGAAAAGGCCATGCAGGAACCAGCACGGCGGCGGCTCCTCACCGCCGTAGAAACCTTCGCGAAACACCCAGTAGCCGGCGCCGTCCTCATCCTCGATGCGGTAATAGTCGCGCGGCCGGCTTTTTCCGCTTTGAAGCTCGCGCCACCACTCCGGCGCAATGCGCTCAGGCCCTTGCGCGCGAACGACGCGGTGAGCCACGCGGCGCCACGTAAAGCGCGAGGGCGGCCCTTCGGGGATCTCGGCCATCACGGTGATGGGCTCAGGTTGCGTCAGCAGAAACGGCGGGCGCGGTGGTCCGGGCTTCAGCGGCCATGACGGTGTCTTGTCCCTTGAGCGAGACCGCTCCTTAAGCGCACTAAGGCACGCTTGCGCCCGCTCGGGGATATGGCTTGCACGTGGGCTGATACGGCGCACGCAATCTGCCCCCAAACGGCTGGTCAGGCGATCGATAAGCACAGCGGTGTCAGCCCGCGCCGTCTCTTTAAGCTGAGGCTCGAGCGCATCCTGATGCGCACCGCGCCGCTCGACGTGCACGGCTGCCAAGGTCAGCACATCAACGCCGAAGCCCGCATCGAGATTGGACAGCTTCTCCTTCAAAAGCGCCGTCATATGATCGGGAGCCCGGGAAGGCGCGCTCATGCCCGCACGTGCTTCGGCAACCGTTCCATCGGCGCGGTAAAGCGAAAGGCTTACCGACAGCGCCCCCAGCCCACGCGCATCGAGCACCGCGCACAGCTCCTGTGCGAGTTTGCCGGTTTCCGCTTCCAAAGCGTCCGCTGAGATCAATGGATCAGGCCACGAGCGCTGTACGAAAAGTGCTGGTGGCTCGCTCAGCGGCCGGCATGGCTCGGGCCTCAAACCCAAAGCCTGATCAAGCCGCATCAAGACGGCCTGTGCAGCTTCGAAGGAGCGGAAACGGCGTTCGAGTGCTGCACGCGGCAAAGGGTAGAGCTGACCAATGCGGCGTAGGCCGAGCCGCTTCAAAAGCAGGGCAGTTTGCGGTGCGAGACGCAAGGCCTCCACGGGAAGCGCAGCAAGCTGGGCCTCGGTTTGCCCTGGTGGCATCAATCGAGACTTGGAACCAAAGCGGGCGAGCGCATGCGCAGCACCGAGCGTATCGGCAAGGCCGACCTGTGCCGTCAGCCCGAACCTGGCAAGCCTCGCCTTGAGATCATCGAGCAGGCGCGCTTCTCCACCATAAAGATGCGCAACGCCTGTCACGTCGATCCACAGCCCGTCGGCACCATCGATGTTGCGGGCCGGGCCATAGCGTCCGCACCAGCGTGCGAGTTTCAAAAGTGCGAAGCGGTCGCGGCGCGGCTCTGCGGGACGCGATAAGAGCGCGGGAACGGCCGCGCGCGCATCGGCAAGTGCTTGACCCACACGCACCCCCTCAGATGCCGCCTTGCGATTGACGGCTGTAATACGGATGCCGTGGCTGCCCGATTCAACGAGCGCGAACGCTGCCTCTTCAGGCACTGCGGCCGGCATAGCGCGGCGCAGACGTTCGATCGGCCAAAGCGGGAGCCACACGGAAACGATGCGTGTCATCAGACCATTCCACAACGAGCGATGAAGCTTGCGGAGCGCGTACACCATGACGGCAGCGCTCAAGTGAGACAGCATGGCGGGACGCACCAGGGGCGCCGGCATCGAAAGGATGCTGCGCACTCGTTCGCCCGCCGCTTCGCCAGCGGGTCACTGTTGCGCCGGCTGCCGGCGTACGCGGATCGGTAATCAGCACGCAGGGTGTGCCATGAGCTGCGGCCGCGAGGCTTAAACGCCGGGCCGGTGTCAATTCCACACTCTCAAGTGCGCCGATGACGAGCGCCACGCTTTGCGACTTTAAGCCTTCCTCCATGGCCCAAAGCGCATCGCTGGCACGTGCCGTCTCCACGAAAAGACAAGAAGACGGCTCAAGACCCAAAAAGGCGAGGCCTGGACCGTAGGGCACGCCAAGCTCGCGCGCCATGAACGAAGACCAGCACCAGAGAATTTGCACCGGGGATCTGGAAGGCTGAGCATGCAGTGCGCGCAAGCGCCGAACGGCAAGGCGCAGCGCGAAGCCGAGCGCACCGGCCCAGTCGCCCGCCGTGACACCGGCTTGGCGAGCCTCAGGCTTCACCTCATGCACGGCCGCGTCATCAAGACCGCCGGCCAGGCGCTGATCGATCTCCGGCGCACCAAGCTGCCACGCCTGAGCATCGGCTCGCACCGGCGGGTGTGATGTCTTGGACGAAGGCGCAAAGGGAGCATGGGAAGAAGAGTGGCGCTCAATCGCATGAATGCGTGCGCGCAGACTATCCAGAAGCGCGGTCCCAGCCGCCTCCGGAACGGCAAGGAGGGACTCGCCGTTCCGGTTTGGGCCAGACCAAGACCCAGCTCCAGACAAAGAGGAACGCGGGCTTGGCTCCGGATGCGAGATCCTTTGCAAACAAGCGGACAGGGGGGTGGGGGATCGGGCCGCTTGGTCCACGGGAACGCTCTCGCAACAATCTGAAATTCGGGATGTCGTGTTCTTTCTTTGTTCTAAACGGACGCGATGCGCTGGTCAAGAACAAAAATGGAACACGGGACACCTCGAACACCCGCGGCTGAGAGCGTGAAACGTTAACTTCTTCCCTCGCCGTTCAAATTGCAGATCGCACCTCAGAGCAAAGAGAGCGTCACCAGATCGCACGCCCCGCGCGCAAACCGTTGAAAGCCAGAAACACTAAGCAAAAATTTTATAGAAATTGGGCTTTGAGGCCCGATCCGCGAGCGAGTGTGACCCTGCTGCTCTGCCGCAAAAAACGGGACTGTTATATACGCTCCCTTCACTTTCTTATCAGACGCTCACCCACAAGAGCTGAATGCGTTAACCAACTCGGAGCCTTCGTATGCCCCCTCGTAGTCCCCTGAGTTCCGCCCTGTTTGCGTGCGCGGCCGCTATCGCCTTTCTCGCTGCTCCGATGCAGGCCCAGGCTCAGACTTTGATCGATTTCTTGTGGGGCGGAGGCACTGAGTGGGGCGGAGAGCGTCAGTCCGTCAGCTTCGAGTCCAAATATACGCCGGGACAGATCATCGTCAGCTTCGGCGACCGCCGCCTTTATCACATCACCGCCAGGGGCCGGGCCACGAGTTACCCGATCGCCGTACCGCGCGAGCAGGCCCGCTGGCAAGGTGTCACCAGCGTCTCCTATAAGCGGGTGAACCCCTCTTGGCGCCCGACGCCCGAGATGATCCGTGAAAACCCTCGCCTGCCTCGATGGGTTCCCGGCGGCCATCCCATGAACCCGCTTGGCGTTCGCGCACTCTATCTGGGCTCGAGCACCTACCGCATTCACGGGACCGACGCGCCCTGGACGATTGGCCAGGCCGCCTCCTCAGGGTGCATCCGCATGTACAACAAGGATGTGTTGGACCTGTATCCGCGTGTGAAAGTCGGAACACGCGTCACAGTCACATGGGAGCGCTTCAAGACGACGGGTACCACGACCGCATCGGGTTATGCTTCGTTCCCCAAGCCGTTGACGACACCAGTCGGCTATCGGCCTAAGGCCAAGTCGAGACCTCCCGTTACGGCCGTCAGGAAGCCCACCTCTAAGCCGAAGACCAACACGGCCAAGGTCGAGAAGGCACCAAAGCCGGCCAACAAGCCCGTGGCGTCGGCCAAGGTCGAGGGCAAGTCAACACCCGCAACGAGTACCAGCACACTGGGCGTCCGCGCTGGAGCCGTCGCCGTACCCGGTGGTGTCGCGGTCACAAAATCTGACAAATCCGCAAAGGCCTCATCCGCTGCGCCGGCAAAGAAGAAGGCCGAAAGCAAGAGCGCTGCTCTCTAGGAGAGAGACAAACCTTTTCTCCACGAAGACGTAACGCTAATTCCTTTGGGGCAGCGCGACACGTGCTGCCTCTTTTTTTTGGCCGCGCGATGGATCACGGTCCCTGTGGCTGTGCCGCCAGGTCTCCCTGTGAGCCTGGATCAAGGCACGCCGTGAGACCCGCCGCCAGAGCCCGCATCAGCTCGAAGTACAATTTCGGCCCGGGCTCTAGAATGACCCCCAGCGGATCAAGTGTCCCGGAGCGCGCATTCGTCCCCTCCGTCACGGCGGCAATGAGCTTGGGCTGAAAGAACGGCTCCGCAAACACGCAGCCCGCGTCCAATGAGCGGATCTTCTGTCGCAGCTCCGTCAGACGTTTGGCACTTGGGCGCACTGTCGGGTTCGTCGTTATGGAGCCAACCGCGTCAAGACCAAACCGCTTCTCGAAATACTGATAGGCATCATGGAAGACAACGAACGGCTTCCCCCTCAACGGCCTCATCTCGTCGTCAAGCTCTGCCGTCAAAGCGTCGATCCTCGCGTTCAGCCTTGTTGCATTGGCCTCAATTCTTGCCGCGTCGTTCGGGGCGCGTTTGGCCAAGACGTTCGCCACATAATTCACAATCGCTTTGGCATTGTCCGGGTCTAGCCAAATATGGCCGTCTTTCGCACCATGGTGGACGCCTTCGCCGTCCTCGTCCCCATGCCCATGTGCGTCCTCGTCGTGGTCCGCGTGCATTTCGAACGTTCCGCTTGAGCGAATGTCGAGCAGCTCAAGGCCCGGCGCATCCTCAAGTGTCACAACCTCCACCGTTTCCGGCAGTGCCGCTTTGATCTTGCCCGTGAACGGTTCGACCGCCTCCGAAACGCGAATGAACACGTCCGCTGCATTGATTGCGCGGACATTGGAGGGTTTCAGCGAGAAGGTGTGGGGCGAATTTGACCCGGAAACCAACAGATCCGGTGTCCCAATCCCCTCCATCACTTGCGTCACCAGCGAGTGGATCGGCTTGATCGTGACGACAACACGCAATTCCGCCAGCGCGGCACTTGCCTGCGCAAGAACGGCCAATCCCATCGCGGCCCCGATCAAGCCCCGCCAAAAACGTTTCATACGCCGTAAATCTCGCCTTGTGATAATATCCGAATGGCGGACCCTAGTGGCTGGGGCTCGACCACGCAACTGCCATCTTGCCGCCGCAAGGTGCGCGAAGAGCCTATCGGCGGGTCTGCTAGCGCGTGCTGGCGAGGCGGGGCGCGTCCACGCTTATTGGCGTAGACTTCAACTGATTCACTTTCGATGAGGATGTTCCTGGTGCGCACAATTCGACTTCTGCCATCGGCCATAGCTTTGGTAGCCGGCGTTACCCTTGGGAGTTTGAACGCCCAGGCCCACCCGCATGTTTGGGTCACTGTCAAAACGACAGTCCTCTATGAGAACGGCTCCATCGCCGGACTTGAACATGCCTGGACATTCGATGAGGCCTATACGGCGATGGCCATTGAAGGGCTCGATACCAATGGTGATGGCAAATACGACAAGCAGGAGCTTGCCGAGCTTGCGAAGGTCAACATAGAGGGCCTGCAGGAGTTCGACTATTTCACCGTCGCAAAGCTTGGAGACGGCAACTTGAACTTCCAGACCCCCACCGACTATTGGCTCGACTATAGCGACAAGGGGATCCTGACGCTTCACTTCACCTTGCCGCTGGAACACGCCGTGCTCGGCGAGGCGCAAGGCTTCACGTTCTCGGTCTTCGACCCGAGTTTCTTCATCGCATTCGATCTTGCCGAGAAAGATCCTGTAAAACTGAGCGCGAAAGCTCCGGCGGGTTGCCAAGCCGTGGTCCAAAAGCCGGCAAAAGCAGTCGACGATCTCCAGAACCTTGGCGAAGCCTTCTACAATGAACTGGGAAGCGGGAACTTTGGGATCGATATGGCCAAGACCATAGCGATCGACTGCACAAAATCTTAGCTCCTCCTCGCGCGCGTCAATCTATTGTGACGTCAGCGACGCCCAACACCGGGATACATTGTCAACCAAGCCGCAATGGGCTTTGATGCCTGCCAGCATTGTCTTGGAGACTAGTTCGATGGACCGCCGCGAATTCCTGAGAGTGACTGGTGCAGCAGCCGCCGCCGCGACTGGAGCAACCGCTGCAACTGCCGAGACAGACAGACACGCCCGTCATGTTGACGCTGCCGCCCCATCTGTCTCCACAGGCGTCAAAGAACTACGGCTTGCCATGCCGTGGCCCGACGCGGTTTCCGGTCCCGCCGACCAGGCGCACCGGCTCGCGCAACGCATCGGAGCAATGAGCGCGGGGCGCTACCGTTTCACGTTCCTGCCCGGCATTGGGGATGGGCTCGCAGCCGTGCAGCGCGGCGAGGCCGACATCTATCATGGAACCGAGCACGATCACCTCGGCGCCCATCGCGCCCTGGCATACTTTGCCGGACTTCCAGGAAAGCGGGGCATCGCACCCCAGCACCTTGTCTCGTGGATCACCGTCGGAGGTGGTCAGTCTCTCTGGGACGAGATCGCAGGTGAGTTTGGCGTCAAGGCGATGCTCGCAGGGCATGCGGGCGTGCAGAGCAACTTTCTGGCAACGCGCCGCATCGAGACAATGAATGCGCTCAGTGGCGAAAAGGTTTCCGTTATGGGCCTCGCTCGCGACGTCGTGCGCGGCTTTGGACTCGAACCTGTCGCACTTCGGGCAGCCGATGTTGCCTCAGCACTCAGCAACGGCGACATCCTGGCAGCCGAATGCGGCGGCGCACTAACCAGCCACGCGCTCGGAATTTCGCGCGCGGCTCCATACGCTGTTGGTACGAGTATCAACCAGCATGGTATGGCCTTGTCGTTCGGCATGCGCCGGTCGCTTTGGGACGGCCTCGACAGTGCCGATCAGGCGATGTTCACGGCAGCAGCAGCCGCTGAAGTGCAGCTCGCTTTGGCCGAGGACGAGGCCCAGCGCCGACTCCTGATGCCCGTCGCGCCTCCAGAGCGAACGTGGCCACTCGCACAGGAACTGGATCGCGCAATCCGCAGGGTATCCGATGCAGTGGTTGCCCATGTTGCTGGTTCCGATGCGATCGCACAGCACATAAATGCCAGCTTCGTCACCTTCCGACGTTTGGCCATGGGCGAGGACGTGTGCGCAGAGGAAAACGTGGCCTGAACCGCCGCACCTGCTGCTCAACAATTCCCAAACCTAGATCTGCAGACACCCGCGTTATGCGCGAACAGTCTCCCGTGCGTATACGGATTCTGCGTCCGCAACAGTATGCGAGCGTCGTCTACTCTTCTGAACCGCTTTAACTGATGAAAAACTAGGCGCATCGCCAATGTCAGCATTGGTTCATCTTGGCTTAGGCATTCTCAACCGACGGCACGCGCTCTTACAGCATGCTGACGGTTAGGCCTTTTTGGCAATAGGCACATTGAGCCACGTGTGCCATCGCTGCGTTAACAACGACAGCGAATCGCACGTTCGAGGCTCTTGAGAGTGGTCAACGCTCACACAGCTGAGACTTGCACGTTGTCACCGAAATGAAGCGAGGAACGGCGCGACAATGACAATAGAACTCGGCAAGCGCGGTGTCCGTTACCTCGCAAAAAGGCACCGCTTGACCAGTTCGCGGGGACGGTTCGGGAAATTTCGCGACGTATTGGTCATCGAAGACAACATCATTGCAGCCAACCGCCTCGCAGCAACAATGCGCGTGCTGCTGGGTTATGATCTCGAAGTGCGGTTGGCGCGAACACTCAACGATTCGCTCGTCCTACTCGCTGAAAAGGCGCCGGATGTGGTCATTGTCGGCGACAAACCTACGCTGTCAATCGACGCGTTGCAGGTTATTCCTCAACTGAAGGAGTCGGGTTACGGGGGGCCGATTGTAGTTGTAGGCGGGCAAATGACGCCCCCCCGAAAGGCAAAGCTACTTACCTTGGGTGCAAGCGACGCCCTGCACAAAGACGACGTCGATAGCGTCCGGCTGGCCGAAGCGCTTTGGCAATCGTGCGAACCACTCGCCAACGGCGCGGCCATTGAGGCCAACTAAAACGCGCTGCGACTGCTGAAATTATGCAGCCTTTGCAGCCGCCGGTCTTGCTGCTTGCGTGAGATACGCCATCGCAGCGTCCACGCCACCCTTCTTGTGCGGCACGCCGGCGATCTCAAGCCCCATTTCCACGCCCCCAAGCGCCGCAAGAATATAAAGCTCGTTCGTATCACCCAGATGCCCGATCCGGAACGCCTTACCGGCAAGCTTGTTGAGGCCGGTGCCGAGTGACATGTCGAACGTATCGAGCACAGTCTTGCGGAACGCATCCGCATTGTGCCCATCGGGCATGGTGACGGCTGTGACAGCGGGCGAGCAATACTTCCGGTCGTGGCACCAGATCGCAAAGCCCCACGCCTCAACGGCGCGGCGCACGCATTCGGCCAGACGTTCGTGCCGCGCAAATACGTTGTCGAGACCTTCCTCAAAGAGCGTGTCGATGGCCTCGGCAAGTCCGAAGAGATGCCCGGTCGCAGGCGTATAAGGAAAGAGGCCCTGCTCATTCAGAGCGATCATTTCGTCCCAAGACCAATAAGAGCGCGGCAACTTGGCCGCCTTCGTGGCCTCGAGCGCCTTCTGGCTCACCGCATTGAAGGACAATCCCGGCGGCAGCATGAGACCCTTTTGCGACCCGCAGATACCAACATCCACGCCCCATTCATCGTGGCGGTAATCCATGACGGCGAGCGAGGAGATCGTATCGACCATCAGCAGTGCCGGATGGTTTGCAGCATCCATCGCCTGTCGGATCTCGTCGATCCATGAACGGGTCCCCGTCGATGTCTCGTTGTGCACGACGCAGACGGCCCTGATCTCGTGGCCCTTGTCTTTCGTCAAATGCGCCTCGATGAGATCGGCATCGGCGCCTGTGTGCCAGTCGGTCCGAATTACCTCTGGCTTCAGACCAAGCTTCTCGGCCATCTTGCACCACAAGACAGCGAACTGACCGGTCTCGACAATGAGCACGCGATCGCCGGGCGAGAGCGTATTGACGAGTGCTGCTTCCCACGCTCCCGTTCCCGAAGAGGGGAAGAGGATCACCGGGTTCGTCGTCTTGAACAGCGCCTTCACGTCGGTAAGAACGCGCTTGCCCAGCTCCTGGAAATCGGGCCCACGGTGATCGATAATCTGCCGCGACATCGCATTCAAAATGCGCTCGGGGATCGGCGTTGGCCCCGGGATCTGCAAGAAGTGGCGACCGGCGCGCCGGGTGTTGTTGGCCATGTGGGATTTTCCCCCAAGCGGTGCGTTTGTTGTCGTGCAGCCTCTCTCGTTGGGCGCGTCCCTCGGCCGAACTAAAGCCTCGGGACGGCCCCCCTTAGAGGGCATTTCTTATCGGCGAAGCCCGCAGCTATAAGTTCGAATACGAAAGCCCGTCAAGTCTGCCCGATAGGCACCGGGCTCAGACTTTGGCGCCGCAGCCCCCGCGCGGAGGCAACTTCTGTGACATTGAGGCACTAGGCACTCGTCCAGAAGGAGGCCTAGAGTGACGCCGAAGGGTTTGGGGGAACACCTTGAAGCGCAAAAATCACCGTCGTTGGGGATATCTAACAGCGTTGCTGAGCTTGTCGATCAAGCTCGTCATCGTTGCTCTACACGTCCCGCCAGCCATGGCCGGCGGGCTCCCTGGTGATGGGCTCTTTTCGCAGATCGTCTTGTGCACGGCCGCTGGCTACCGCGTCATTCAGCTCGACGAGAACGGTCAGCCTGTCGAGACGGATCAAAACCCCGGCTCAAACGCTCAAAGCTGTCCGATCTGTACGTCCCTATCAGGAGCCCCCTTTGCTCCCGTGCCGGATTCGGTCGCTCTGCCGTTGCCCAGCGCTGCCGTCGCTGCCTTCAACGAGCGCGCGGACTCGCTTGTCATGGGCGACAAGCCCCTCGTCGTGAGAGGACGCGGCCCACCAGCCCAAGTCTAAGACGTGAAGTTACGGTCGGCCGCTCGTGTTCTCAGAGGCATATAGTCTTTGCACCATGCGGCCGTGTCACAACGTTTGAGACTTGGAGCTCGCAGATGACATTCAAACCACGCACGCAAAGTGTGCGTCTTTCCCTTCGCTATCTCTTACATGCACCCGTGATCGCGGCTGCGGCGATGCTTTCGTGCGCGCCGGCACTCGCTGACGATCCGTTCATGGCCCCCGCTGGCCTTTCTGTGTCCGGCGGTCACGACGGCCCAGTCCGTGCTGATGGCCACGCGCCCATTGGCGTCATGGGCGACCATATGCACAAGGCCGGCGAATGGATGCTCTCCTATCGCTACATGCATATGGATATGCAGGGCAGCCGCATTGGCACCAATGGCGTTTCCACGTCGCAAATCCTCGAGGTGCCCAACCGGTTCTTCGGCATGGACGGTCAACCACCCTTCCTGCGCATCGTGCCGACGAAGATGTCGATGGACATGCACATGTTCGGTGGCATGTATGCGCCGACCAACAACCTCACGCTCATGGCGATGGTTAACTACATCGACAAGGACATGCAGCATCTGACCTTTGCGGGCATGGTGCCACAAGATCCACCACAGATCGGCAGCTTCACCACTAAGGCGTCGGGGATTGGAGACACCAAGATCTCAGGGCTCTACCGGCTCTATGACGATGGCACCAATCACGTCCATCTGAACCTCGGCCTCAGCTTACCGACGGGCAGCATCACCGAGCGCGGAACGATCTTCGCACCCACCAATATGGATATGAACGTTCGCCTGCCCTACGCAATGCAGCTCGGCACGGGGACCTACGACCTTTTGCCCGGTCTCACCTACACAGGCCGGTCCGGAGACCTGACCTGGGGATCGCAGTTGCGCTCAGAGATCCGACTCGAGGATGAGAACGACGAAGGCTACGCCTACGGTGATCTTTACGGTCTGACGGGCTGGCTTGCCTATGAGTGGGCGCCTTGGATTTCGACCTCCGTGCGCCTCGACGCATGGACGCAGGACAGCATCAGTGGCATTGATCCCAACATTGTGGGGCCTGTGCAAACGGCTAACCCCGAGTTCTATGGCGGCGAGCAGGCGTTTGCCTATTTCGGCGCGAACCTGGCCGGACAGACCGGCGCCCTGCGCGGCCATCGTTTGGCGTTCGAGGTTGGTGTCCCCATCTACCGTGATCTCAACGGTCCTCAGATGGAAACAGACTGGACCTTCATGGCCGGATGGCAGAAGGCCTTTTGATTTGGAAACACAAAAAATGAAAAATCCATACCTGGTCGTCGCGGCCGTAACTACTCTTGCCCTCGCAACGCTTTCGGGAGCCGTCCTGGCTCACGAGTTCAAATCGGGACCACTTACCATCGACCATCCCTGGGCCCGGCCTTCGATCGGCAGCGCCAAGAACGGTGCGGTCTATATGAAGTTGGAGAACGCCGGCGATACGACTGACACTTTGGTTTCGGTGAAGTCCGATGTTGCCGGAAATGTGAGCCTCCACGAAAGCCGCATGGATGGCGACATCATGCGAATGGTGCCAGTCGAAGGCGGGATCAAGGTCCCCGCTCACGGGTCCACCGCGCTTAAACCACTTGGCTTGCATGTGATGCTGATCGGTCTGCGCCAGCCGCTCAAGAAAGGTGAAACGTTTCCCATGACTCTCGTCTTCGAGAAACAGGGCGACGTGGCAATTGACGTTCGCGTCAACGTGCCAAAATCCGAGGCGCAAGAGCCGGATCAACACATGCACCACAATCACTGACAAGGTGGCATCCGAACGCAAAACGGGCCGGCAAATGCCGGCCCGTTTTTTTGGTGTAAGTTGCAAGTTTAGTCCTTGCCGTGTGCTTGTTTCATCGTCTCTGGCTTCTGCAAATCACCGGGACGGGTCATCGCTGCACGGAACAGAATAAGTTGGTTCAGCATGTCTTGCCTCCTCATTGAGTCGGCGAAACGCGCCCATCGCGTTCGTCGTGAGGCGTAGCTCTAGGCATTCACATAGGTACTCGCTGTCCCAGGTGAAACACGTGGGCACGAAAAATGTTCCATCTTCCGACTATTGTCGCCGCGCAAAGCTTTGTTTGGTGCTCTCTCAATCCGCCGACGGCCAGGCCTTCCAGGGAAACGGCTTGTCCTCACTCGCACACGAAACAAAGCGCGCCGTCTCGCCAAGCCAGAGAGAGAGCGACCGCCCAAAACGCTTAAGAAATGCGTTCGGCTCGTCGGCGAAGAAGAGCCAGAGGAACTGCACGATCCCGACAACCCATAAAAGCCACTGCGCGATCCAGAAAGCAATCATGAGCAACAGCATGAACAACCCGCGCATCCAGATGGGCCGCTTGCTCGGGCGCTCGTCTTTTGGTTCGTCTTTTGGCGCTTCCTTTGGCGCGTCCCATTTCTCATTTGGTTCCATCGTCGGGGCCTCCCATCGACAAACACGTGGCGGAAAAATTGCATCTAGCGGGCCTGAATAAGCTCAGCAAGCGCCGCTCTGTGGCGCGTGTCAAGGTCACGCGCGCCCTCATCCGCGCGATTTTTCACCGGAAGCACTAAGACCTGGCAGCAACGCAATCGGTGCACCCAATGGTCTCCCACTCAACGAGGTACCCTAACGAAAAAACGAAAAGGCCCGGTGCATTCCACAGCCGGGCCTTTGACGATCGTCGCTTTCGCAGCGCTTTAGTTCAGCTTGAAGGGCATGTCCTTGCCGGCAAAGAAGGCATCGATGTTGTCGAGCGCTTCAAACCCCATCTGGTTGCGCGCCTCGATCGCGGCCGAGCCCAGATGCGGGAACAGGAACGTGTTGGGCAGGTCGTAGTAGCCCTCGTTGATGTTCGGCTCACCTGCGAACACATCGAAACCCGCATAACCGAGCCGGCCCGACTTCAGCGCTGCAATTGTGTCCTCATCGTTGACGAGGTCGCCGCGCGCCGTGTTCACGACGACCGCACCTTGAGGCAGCTTCCCGATCACATCCTTGTTGAAGAACCCGCGCGTCTCGGGCGTCGAGGGCGCGTTGATGGAGAAGAACTGTGAGATGGCCAGCAAGCTGTCGAGGTTGTCGTGATAGGTGGCGCCCAGCTCCTGTTCCTTCTCGGGCGGCTGGCGATAGATGTCGTAATAGTGGATATCCATATCGAAGCCGCGCGCACGCTTGGCGAGCGCCTGACCGATCTTGCCGAAGCCGTAGATGCCGAGCTTCTTGCCATCGAGCCGCTGGCCAACGAGCTGCAAGGGCTGCCAGCCGGGCCAGGAGCGCGTGCGCATCAGGCGCTCGCCTTCGGATGCGCGCCGCGCCGAGCCTAGCAGCAAGAGCATCGCGATCTCAGCCGTCGCCACCGTCACGCCGTGGGGCGCATTGCCGGCCTTGATCCCACGCGCGGTACAGGCCGGGAGGTCGAGGTGATCGAAGCCGATGGAGAACGTCGAGATACACTTGATGTTCTCAGGGATCTTGTCGATCACCTCCTTGGGGCACTTCTCGTTGAGCGTCAGCAAGATGGCGTCCACCGACTTTGCCGTCTCCAGCATCTCGTCGATGGTGATCTTGGGATCGTCGCCGTGGGCAACGACATCATAGCAGTCCCGGGCTCGGGCCATGACGGCCTCAGGCAGAGGCCAAGTGATCAGGATCTTCTTCTTCATGAGTGGCGTGCTCCCCGGAAGCTTCGTTCGTCCCTTGTGATGCGGGTCCGCCGCTTGTGCCGCAAGCAAGCGCCGCTGACAAGACGGTGCGATGCCATGGCTCAGATTTTCTTTTTTCGCGCCGCGGCGATAGAGACCCTGCGGGCTCGCGCGGATCTTTGCCTAGAAATCGATCTCTAGGCTCAGCTTCAGCGTACCATCGGGCGTATTTTCATTCAGCCCGGCAAGGAGTCCGACGCCGAACCGGGCGATCGTGCCTTCGTCGTCCTTATCGTCGCCTCCCGCACCGCCAGCACCAAACTTGTCGAGCCTCATCTCGTAGTAAAACACCGGTCCGATACGATGCTGGTTGAAGTCGCCAAAGAGCACGGCTTCCTCGCTTGGCGTCCCGGTATTGCCTATCCGATCGACAGTGCCGTAGGCCTCCAGCGCAAGTGCGAACTCCTCCGAAAAGTCATACTTGGCCTGCGCGGCGTAATTGAAATCCCACTTGTCGTCCGTGGGCATGCCGGGCTCTTCAGGATCGCCGCCAAAAAAGTGGGTGGCGAACAGATTGAGAAGGAACCGCCACGATCCCTGCTTGGCCTCGATCAGTGGCCCGGTGTTGATCGTCATCGGCTCGGAATTGTCGACGGGCTTTTCGAATTCCGTCAGCCACGCCAGCCCAAGGCCGTCACCTTTGATCGGCACGAGAACGACGACGGCTTCCGCCGCATATTCATCAAGCTTCAGGGAGTCGAAGGCATTGGCATCGACCGGATCGGCGGGCTCGTCGAGGCGTTCTTTTTCGTATTCGATGCCGAGCCGGAAACGGAACCAGTCGGTTGGCGAAACCTCGATTTCCAACGCGTTGCGCGCCTCGGCAACCGTGTTGTCGTCATAGGCGTACTCACCCGGCGACGTCTCATAGTATCGCCGTGCCGGCTGCCCCCACCCGTAGGCATTCTGGCTTTGAAACTCGATGTCACCGGCTTCCGTCTCGACCTGCTTCATCTCGAATTGGCCGATGGCCGGCCCCGCAAGTGCCGGCGATGCACTGCACAGAAGCATACTGGTTAGCAATGTTGCAACGTACCTTTTGGTATTCCCGGAACCCCCTGCGGAACCGCACACACGTTCCGCCCTGTTATGACAAACAGGGGCCGTTCCACCCATTCTTCTTCTTTGTTTACCGCGCGCCGTTTATGGCACGCTGCAGCCACGCTTGGCGCGGATCGAAACATGCTGGGACGGATGGATGCAATGACTGTTGGCGTTATGCGTTGAGGTGGCGGCTAACCTGCAACTGCAAAGCCACACTCTCAAAAGCAGCAGGCCAGCGAACGCTTACGCTCGCTGGCCCGTGCCGTTCGTTAGTGGAGAGGTATTTCGCGATACTTCTTCTCTCCCAACGGGGGTCTTAGAACCTCACACGAACACCACCATAGGCAGTCACAGGCGGTGCCGGCGTAATCGTGCGCGGATTCGTGAAGAAGTCCTCATCGAGTCCGTCGGCCTCGGCCGCTTCGTTTGCCGACTCCAGATTGAAGAAGTTTCCGAAGACGCCATACCTGGAGTCGAAGATGTTATCGACCAAGCCGTAAATCTGGATGCTCTCGGTGATGTCATAGGACGTGCGCACATCGACCTTCGCATATCCGGCAAGCGGAGGATTGTCATTGCCCTCGTCACCGAAGAAGTACTGATCGCTGACGGCCACGAGATCACCGCCGACCTTCCATTTCGACGTCATCCAATAGTCCAGACCGGCCTTGAACCTGTGGCGCGGCACGCCTGGAAGCTGATCTCCGGGGTTGACCTGAATGCAGAGCACTTCGTCGTCATCGGAGTCGGGACACTGAAACCCCTTAGGATTGTCGGGCGAAGACAATGTGATGCTACTTTCGAAGGTCGCATCGATAAAGGCGTAGTTCGCGTAAATCTGCCACTTGGGATCCGTGTAAACGAGACCCGCTTCGATGCCTTTGCGCAACGTATCGCCGGCGTTCTGGAAATAGCCGCGGCCCGAAGTTGGAGCCGCCACGGCGATGATGTCGTCTTGGTTCTCCGTGCGGAAGAGCCCGGCGGTCCACTCCAGCTTCTGTTGTACGCCCAGCGAAGCCAGCTTGCCGCGCAAACCAAGCTCGAATGTGCGGGACACGACCTGATCCAACGGCGGATCGGCCGTCAGGAAGCTTTCGATCAAGCAAGGATTCTCTGGATCGGCGCAGGCGAGCTCGGCCGGGGTCGGCGCGCGGTTGGCTTCGGAATACCCGCCAAACAGCGTGACGCCCGGCATGATCTCGTAGGTGGCGCCTGCCATCGGGTTGAACCGGTAGTACCTGTGGTCGCCGTTGAGCTGCGGGTTCTCCCCTGTGTTGTCTTCGATCTTGACTCGCGCGTAATTGTAGCGCCCTCCCAGGGTGATTGAGAGCAGTGATGTCAGTTCCGTGGTGTTGGAGAAATAGACGCCCGCATAGTCGTTCTGCGTAGTCAGGCTGCGCGGCGTAAAATCTTCCGGCTTGCCCAGAATTATGGGCGGATCGAAGGGATTGATGACAAATCTCGACCCAACGTAACCGAGTTCGCTGCTGGCAGTGTAATCAACCCGGCCGTGGTCATAACTTGCCCCGATCAGAAATTGATTTGGCAAGTTGAACACGGGTGTTTTTTCGACGGCCTGCAGCGCGGCGCCGTAGCTGTTCGCATCCTGAGACGTACGATCAAGCGATCCATATGCAATGCCGTCCGTGAATGGGATAGGATCCCCATTGATGTCGAAGGCTTCGGCGAACCCGCTGGGGTCGTCATCGTCCTCAAGGCACAGTGCCCCGTCTGGCCCGGGAGGATCGACATCACCGCAGTTCTCCGCCTCGATGAGATTGCCGTCATCATTCTTCTGCTTGAACCAGCGGTAGTAGCCCACGCCCGAGAAGGTCAGTGATGGTGTCGCCTTCACCGAGCCATTGAGCGACAGCATGTTCAGGTTGTTGTCACTGGTCTGCGGCGAGGTATAGGTACGATTCCAGCCGAGATCCAAGAGCTGCTCTGGCGCTGCCGCTGTGACACCGACAAGGTTGTCCGCAACCGTATAATTGAGGTGGAGCTCTACGCCTTCGTTCTTGACACCGATGTCGGCATAAGCGCGCCGGATCTTCGCCTCGGAGAAGTCTCGGAACCCATCATCTTGGATGATCTCTCCGGCAACGAACGCACCCCAAATACCACTCTGCGCCCCGACGGCCACCGAGCCTTGCGCATGTCCGTACGAGCCGAAGCGGCTGTCGATCTCGACACCCTGGAATTTGAACCCATCGCGCATTACCACGGCAACGGCGCCGCCAAGAGCATTCAGACCATAAACCGGGTTGGCTCCGATGATCGTGATGCCGTCAATCGCATTGTCGGGCAGGAAGTCCCAATTGACGACGTCGCCGAAGGACTCGTTGATGCGCACACCGTTCTGATAGACGGCAAGGCCAATCGGCACACCGTTTACCGGTGAGGCTTCGAACCCGCGGTACTGCAGGTTCCGCCGATAGATGTTGCCTTGCGCGTCGCCAATGACGACACCTGGCACGGTGTTCTGCAGCACTTCCGGAATGGAAGCATTGCCCGTCGCGACAATGTCAGACGATGAGGCCCTCCCCACGGCGCCAG
Source organism: uncultured Hyphomicrobium sp. (assembly GCA_964620915.1). Taxonomy (GTDB): domain Bacteria; phylum Pseudomonadota; class Alphaproteobacteria; order Rhizobiales; family Hyphomicrobiaceae; genus Hyphomicrobium_A. Next base: position 44,942 of record CAZUKP010000011.1, read on the forward strand.
GATAGTTGGTAATCGGAATCTGGCTGCCGCCGACCGGCGACATCAGAACCGTGCCGCTGTCGATCCCACCCGTTCCCGGAGCCTTCACCTCGACCGGCTGAGGTGGCGGCGCTGCTGGAGGCTGAGGTGCTGGCGAAACGGCTGGCTCAGGCGGCGGAGCCTGCTGGGCCACCTGAGGAGGCGGTTCCGGCTGTTGCTGAATGACTTCAACCGCGGGAAGCTCGGTCGCATCAGAAGGCGCCGAAGCCGCCGCATCCCCGTCCACGGCCCCATCCTGTGCCGGGGCATCTGCCGAAGGAACATCAGTCGCTGCCGGCGGCTCCGTATCGGCTTGTTGCGCCAACAAAGGCACCGGAAGCGCCCAGAGCAGAGAAATGCCAGCGACTAAACCAAACCGTATCCTGTTCATTCCTGTCCCCCCCGACTGCGTTTAGCGCGGCTCAATCAACAAACAGTGCCGTCCTCGCAGCGAACCAAACCGTAACAATGTTTCATCCCTTCAATAGGAACAACTGTACCCACCCATGCGTCAAGACTGGACAGCACAATGCACAACTTGTAACTCTATAACGGTCGATGCCTGTGTCACAAACGCATCAGATTCGGGGGCCCGAGTGGAGCTCTGGAACACTCGATATTCACGGAACTGATACAGGGCGTGAGCGGAATGTTACGTAATATCGGTACACAGAGCCCGACAATGTGACCATATGGATGTGGTCGGGGCGCTGGTTCGGTCACCATACGACTGGATCTCGGCCCAGGGAGTTTAAGGCACGAACCGAACGTCTAATCTGTTGATGTGTTAATCAAACTTCGGTGGATTAAGCGCTAACACCTTGCTACAGGCCAGTTTCACCGAGGAACAGGAAGATTTGCCTGCTGGGAGTCCGATGATCAGAAAACAAAAAAAGTCCGTCGCGTTCGCCGTTGTTCTGCTTGCCGCCGTCACCTATGGGCTAGCGCCAAGCGCTGAAGCACAGGACGCGCAAGGAGACGGTGTCTCGCTCGAGTTGAACAAGCATGAAACGACCGACAACGGCTGTCGCTTCTATTTCTCGATCAACAATCCCACGAGCACGAAGTACGACACTTACAAGCTCGATCTCGTGATGTTTCGAACCGACGGCATCATCGACCGGCGCTTTGTTCTTGATCTCGCACCCCTGCGTCCGACCAAAAAGACAGTGAAGCTTTTCGATCTCAACAACGTGAAGTGCGAGGACGTGGGCAGCTTACTCGTCAATGACATCACTGAGTGCAAGGCAGAAACAGGCCCCGTCGAGGACTGTCTCTCGAGCCTTAAGGTGAGTACGCGCCAAGACATTGAACTGACCAAGTAGCGAAGTGGAAGGAAGCGCACGTGGTACCGAATCTAGCTGCCTTACAAGGCCACGACCTTTCAATTATGGGTCTCTTTCAGCACGCCGACCCCGTCGTTCAGGCGATCATGCTGATTTTGGTGGTCTGCTCCGTGGCCTGCTGGGCCATCATTTTCGAAAAAGCCGTGCGACTTAGCCGGTTGGGCTCAAACGTGCGCGAATTGGAGCGTCAAGCAACAGCCGGGCGTCTTTCTTTCGAAGGGAAGAAAGGTCTCGTCGGCGCCGTAACGACAGCTGCCCAGAGCGAATGGGCCGAACATAGCTCGCGGGACGAGAGCCGACTTGAGCTGCGCGAACGCCTCGAGCGCGCCATGCGCGGCGCCATGAAGATACAGTTCCGTCGTGTCGAGGTCGGCTTGCCCTTTCTGGCGACTGTCGGTTCCGCAGCCCCATTTGTAGGCCTTCTTGGCACGGTATGGGGCATCATGCACAGCTTCACTGCAATCGCTCAGGCCAAGGACACGAGCCTTGCCGTAGTGGCGCCTGGCATTGCTGAAGCACTTTTCGCCACGGCGCTTGGCTTGGCCGCCGCCATCCCAGCCGTCGTCGCCTTCAATCAGATCGCTGTTGCGTTGGGTCGGTCCGCCGATCGGACCGGATCCGCAATTACCGAGCTGGCCAAAGCCATGGCACGTGGCCAGGAAGAGGCCACCGTGCGTCTTGAAGGTGTTCGCTGATGGGTATGTCGGTCGGAGGTGACTCAGGCAACGGTGACTACAAGCCCCTTGCCGAGATCAACGTCACACCATTCGTCGACGTGATGCTCGTTCTGCTGATCGTTTTCATGGTGGCCGCGCCCTTGATGGTCCAAGGCGTACAAGTCGATCTTCCAAAAACGTCGGCAGCGAAACTTGCCAAGGTCCAAAAGCCGATGGTTGTCACGTTGGCGCCTGACGGATCGGTCCACATCCGCGATGAGCAGATCTCCAGAGAGATGCTGGTGCCCCGGCTCAGGCAGTTGCGTGCAGACGAAGGCGACACCGTCGTCTACGTCCGGGCGGATCGCGCGATCCCGTACGGGGAAGTGATGGAGATCCTTGGCCGCGTGGGTGAGACGGGCTATCAGCGTGTCTCGCTGCTGTCACAGCCCGCACCCTCGGGCGGCGCAGCACCCTAGTCGAGTGACCGCGCATGGATGCAATCCGCTCAACAAGCTGGCTCGTCTCCTTCGGTCTCCACGCGGTGATCGCTATAGGACTTATCGGCATTGTGACCACTGGCGGCGCCGCCCTGAATGAAGGCGCGGGCGAAGACCTTTTCGTGGTGGATCAGGGCATATCTATTGAGGGCATTGCTAACCTGGGAGAAGCGGAAGAAACGATCGAAACGGTCGACATCCCCGCGATTCAGGAGGTCGCTGAGGTTCGCGAGATTCAGGAAATCGAGCCAGAGCTGACCGACGTCATATCCTCAACCGAAAGCACAAACGAAGAGACAGTCGAGCTTCGCGAGCCCGAACCCCTCGAAGAGGTCGAGGAGATGGCCGAGGTTCCCGTCCAAGAACAAGCGCCACAAGTCGCCACACTGATCGAAAAGAGCTCTGGAGCTGAACAGACCGGCGGGGACACAGATGCCTTCCGCCTCTACCAGGGGCAGCTCTTTAAGGCCATCGCCAAGCGGAAAATCGTGACGCGAACGAAAAAATCAGGAACCGTTACGCTCGAATTTTTCGTCTCGCCGGAAGGCGAGCTTGTTGAGCACAAGATCGTGAAGAGTTCCGGATCGACCAAGCTGGATGAAGCTGCAGTCGCTTCTCTAGAGCGCGCCGCGCCGTTTCCGCCGCTCCCCGAGTCGCTAGGTGCCGAGCCTCACAAATTCACGATCCCATTCAGATACAGGGTCAAGTGAGGCTGGGCGGCGAACGCGCCCGTTTTACGAAATCTCAAAGCCCAACGACAGAGACATCTCAAACTAATCGTTTGACCGAATGGCGACGACGCGCCCACCTTCGCGCTGCCCTTTCTCCGGTGCGGCTGTCTTAGGGTCCTCAGGCGTCTCGGCCTCAGGCTGAGCCTGCGGCCTCTGGGCCTGCGCCCCCGAATCCGTTTCTTCGGCCAGAGTTTCCGCAACCATTTGACCGTAGCGGCGCCAACTCGCCGGGATCGTAGCGAGATAGGCAATTGTTGCGCCCGTCAGCGTCCCGAAGGGATACGTCACGAGGAGCGCCACAAACCCAATCGCCAGCATGAAAATGGGCAGGACATACTCCCGCGAGATCCGTTCACCTAGCAGCTTGCCGGAGTACGTCGGGATCGTGGAGACCATCATGAATGCGATAATGAGCGTGTACACGAGCACGATGTCGAGCATCAGGACGGACGAGCGGAATCCTTTGAGCCCCAGTTGCTCCAAATAGACCGGCAGCAACACGACGATCGCCGCTGCAGGCGTCGGCATACCGATAAAGTAGTCCGCCTGCCATTTTGGCCGTTCGCTATCGCTCGCCACATTGAAGCGTGCCAATCTCAGAGCCGACGCCAGCGCAAAAATCATCACGCAGATCCAGCCGAAACTCTTAAGGCTGCCAAGACCCCAGTTGAAAATCAAAAAGGCCGGCGCCACACCGAAGTTCACAAAGTCCGCCAAGCTGTCGAGCTCTGCGCCGAAGCGCGACGATGCTTTCAACAGTCGCGCCACGCGCCCATCGATGCCATCGAGCAGGGCTGCAAAGACAATTGCCCCCAGAGCGAGTTCATAGCGCCCCTCAATCCCCATGCGGATCGACGTCAACCCAGCGCACAACGCCAACAGTGTGAAAAAGTTGGGCACCAGCATCCGGACAGGAACTTGCCGACGACGAAAGAGCGGAATGCGCCGCCGGCGTCGCGTCTCTTCCTCTAGCCTTGGTACAATCGGATCCATCGCGTCGGTCCTTAGCTTACGGTGCCAGCCCCCCAATCTTGCACTTGCGGTCTATTTGCCTACCGCGCGGCTCCTCAGCCCCTGCGGGCCACGCGCTCGGGCTCGTCAGATTGCAGATCCGCCAGCACGGTCTCGCCGGCAACAGCACGCTGACCCACCCCAACGAGGGCATGTCTTCCAGGAGGCAGATAGACATCGACACGCGAGCCGAAGCGAATGAGGCCGATACGCTCGCCCGTCCCGACGCTATCGCCTTCGTGCACGAACGATACGATACGCCGTGCGACGAGACCTGCGATCAGCACAACGGGAATCTGTACCCCATCGGGTTTCTCAATGATGAACGCACGCCGCTCGTTTTCCTCGCTTGCCTTGTCGAGCGCGGCATTCAGGAAGGCGCCGGGCACGTAAAGCGAGCGGGAAATGCGACCGGCCACGGGCGAACGCGTGATGTGAACGTCGAAGATGGAAAGGAACGTCGAAACGCGCACACGCTCCTCAGTACCCAGTCCCAGCTCCGCAGGTGGCGTCACCGACTCCACCGCAGAGATGCGCCCATCCGCCGGCGCAATAATCAGTCCCTCGCGCAGCGGCGTGACGCGATCGGGATCGCGAAAAAAGTACGCAACCCAGATCGTGATGAGCGCCAAGATCCATGCAAGCGGCGGCCACACAAGGAAAAACAACAGCGTCAGGCCAAGGCCGATCGCAAGGAATTTATGACCATCCCGATGCACCGGTGCCATTGTTTCGGCGATGGTATCGAAAATGCGCTGACGTTCCGACACGAGGGATAATCTCCTTAGCAGCAAGCTCAGCGTTGGACTGGCGATCCTGAAGCCGCTCGTGCGGCCTTTCAAGACAAGCGCGCCGCAATCGCCCTAGTTCACAGGCACGGCCACGAATCGATGGTCTCCCCGGGCATCCTCGACACCCAAAAGCACACTCTTGCGGCCGCTCTTTTTGACAGTCTCGATCTGCTTGGCGACGTCCTGCGGGGCCAACACGGGCTCGCGTGCCGCCTCCACGATCACATCACCGGGTTTGATACTGGCCCCCGCGGGGCTGCTCGGCTCCACTGCACTGACGAGCGCGCCGACAACCTTCTGGTCAATCCCATACTGACCACGCAGCGCATCGGTCAGCGGTGATACCGTCAACCCGAGGACCGTCACCTCAGCCGCCGTGGTGTCCTCAGGTGCGCCCGGCGCGGGATTCATCGTGACGGCCTCCTCAACGAGGCGACCGACAGTGACCTGCAAGGTCACCACCTTGCCTTTGCGCAGCACCTCGACGTCAACCGTCTTGTCGATCGGCGAGCGCGCGACGATGCGTGGCAGCACGCGCATGCTCGGCACATCCGTACCGTTGAACTTCAAGATCACGTCCCCGGGTTCCATACCGGCTTGGGCCGCAGGGCTACCGGGCGTAACAGTCGCAACAAGCGCTCCCTTACCATCGGGAATCTCGAGCGACTCCGCGATACCATCGGTGATCGTCTGAACCTTCACGCCGAGCCAACCGCGGCGAACCTCCTTGAACTTGCGAAGTTGCTGTACGACCGGCACGACCGTATCGGACGGGACGGCAAACCCGATGCCGATAGAACCGCCGGTCGGAGAAATGATGGCGGTATTCACACCAACCACCCGGCCTTCCATGTCGAACAGCGGACCACCCGAATTGCCTTTGTTGATCGAGGCATCCGTCTGAAGGTAGTCGTCATAGGGGCCCGAGTTGATGTTGCGCGCCTTGGCCGAAATGATCCCGACGGTGACGCTCCCGCCCAGACCGAAGGGATTGCCGATCGCCATCACCCAATCGCCCACTTTCAGCTTTCCCGAATTGCCGAACTCGACCGCCGTCATCCCCTCCTTCGGTTCGACTTTCAGAAGCGCAATATCGGTCTTGGTGTCCGTGCCGATCAGCTTGGCCGGCAATTTGGTGCCATCGTGAAAGTTGACCTCGATCTCCTCCGCGCCGTCGATCACGTGGTTGTTGGTAACGATCACACCTTCCTTGGCGTCAATGACGAAGCCGGAACCGAGCGAGGACACCTTGCGACTGGGATCAGGCCGGGCACCCCGCTTGTCGAAGAAGTCTTCGAACAGCTCCTCAAAGGGGGAGCCCTTTGGTACGTTGGGAAGCGGGATTCCTTGCGGACCTCTGATCGCCTGGCTCGTCGAAATGTTGACCACCGCGTCGATCAAATTTTCTGCAATAGGCGCTACGGATTGCGGGCCGCGCTGTGCAAGGCCCGGCACCGCGCCAGTAACCGCACACGCCAGACTGGCGGCCATGAGTATCGAAAACGCGAAGGGCCGTGTGCACAATTGCAGCACCGCCGGCGTCGTCTTGCGCATTTAGCGTTCTCCTGCCGACCTCAACGGAGCGACGGCGTCCGCTCGCCTGTAAGAAGCGAACTTTCTTACCGGCCAATACCTGCAAAAGGAGGGCAACGCGCGGCTGCTGTCAACGCGGGCGGACGCGCTCAACCGCGGATAAGCCAAACGATCGCAAGCCCCAAGGCTACAGCGGTCCAGCCAGCGATGCGCAGCGTGGCTTGGGGCGTCATTGCCGCCCCCTCAAGCATGCGGATCGCCAGGTGTGGCGCAACGGCCCACAACAGGCCTTCAATCACCAACACAAGACCAAATCCGACGATCAGGTCGTTCATGGCACCGCCGTTGGACCCGGCCCCGAGGGTCCTGATCTACCCTTCGGATCACTGAAATACTTGAAGAAATCAGAATCGGGGGTGATCAGAAGCCGCGTATCCTTCGACTGCAGGCCCGTCTCGTAAGCCTGCATCGACCGGTAGAACTCGAAGAAGTCTTGGTCGCGTGTGTAGGCGTCGGCGTAAATGCGGTTGCGCTCGGCATCCCCCTGGCCACGGGTTTGTTCCCCCTTGCGCGTCGCCTCGGCCTTGATCACCGTTGCCTCACGATCAGCCGTCGCCGTGATCCGGTTGGCTTGAGCAGCACCTTCGGCGCGGAACTCGGCTGCCTCGCGCTGACGTTCGGCCCGCATGCGCTCAAAGACGCTCTTGGAGTTCTGCTCGGGCAGATCCGCGCGCTTAATACGCACGTCGACGACCTCCAGTCCGAACTCCTCGCCTTCTTTATTCACCTGCGCGGCGATCTCATTCATCAGATGCTCGCGCTTGTCTCGCACGAGATCTTGGAAGGTCGCAGCACCCAAAACGCGGCGAAGCGACGACTCGACGATGGGACCGAGCCGCGAACGCACGCCATCTTCGTAGCGCAGGGTCTGATAGAACTTCAGCGAATCGACGATCTTGTAACGGGCAAAGGCATCAACGACGAGACGCTTCTGGTCGGATGCCGTGACCTCCTGCGGCGCAGTGTCGAGGTCAAGAATCCGCTTATCGTAAATCTCAACCGTATCGACGACCGGATAGCGCCACTTTAGTCCAGGCGTGGTGACGACCTGCTTTGGCTCACCGAAGCGCAGCACCAGGGCCTGCTCGTTCTGGTGAACGATGTAGGCCGACATGTAGATGGCAACCGCGGCAAGCCCGACGAGAATGATGAAGAGAGCGAGGAGCGTGCGCATGATTAGTTTCCTCCCTCGCTGCTTTTCTTAGACTGAAGCTGTTCGAGCGGCAGATAAGGAACGACGCCCTGACCAGCCTTGCTGTCGAGTATGATCTTGTCGGTGCCGCCCAGTACGCGCTCCATCGTTTCAAGAAACATGCGCTTACGCGTCACTTCCGGCGCATTCTTGTATTGATCGTAGACCTGCAGGAAGCGCGACGTCTGCCCGGTTGCATCATTGACCACCTGTTGCTTGTAGCCCTCGGCTGCCTGCAGAATGCGTTCAGCATCACCGCGCGCCTCAGGCACCACCTTGTTGGCGTAGGCATAGGCTTCGTTCTGCAGCCGCTCCTGGTCGGCGCGCGCCGCCTGCACGTCACGGAAGGAGTCGATCACCTCCGCGGGCGGATCGACCTTCTGCAACTTGACCTGATCGATCTGAATACCGGCCCCGTAGCTGTCGAGCGTCGTCTGCATCAGCTTTTGCACTTCCTGCTCGGTCTTCTGGCGCTCTTCAGTCAGGATCGGCTGAATCTTTGACTGGCCGACAACCTCGCGCATGGCGCTCTCGGCAACCTCTTTGACCGTGGTATCTGGATTCTGGATGTTGAACAGGTACTTGGCCGCATCTCTAATGCGCCATAGGACGACGAAATCGATGTCAACGATGTTCTCGTCTCCTGTCAGCATAAGACTTTCGGCACGCTCGTCGCGCACAGAACCTGCGCCGCGCGCAGCCGGCGTCGTGCGCATGCCGATCTCGATGATGTTTTGCCGCGTCACCTTGGGAAGGCGAACCTCTTCGATCGGGTAGGGCCAGCGGAAGTGCAGGCCCGGCGGATCTTGGCGGATATACTCGCCAAAGCGCATCACGACACCGAGTTCATCTGGATTGACGCGGAAGGTGAAGGCCTGCCAGGCGATCACGGCCGCAGCAATGATCGCCACAAGAAACACCAGCGGGCCCGGAATGCCGCCGCCGTGCATCACCTGTTTAACCTTGTCTTGACCCCGCTTCAGGATGTCTTCCAAGTCGGGCTGCTGTCCGCCGCCACCGCCGCTGGGTCCCTGCCCCCATGGACCTCCGCCGTTGCCGCCGCTTTTCCAACCGCCGCCACCGCTCTGATTGTTCCAAGGCATACGTTTGAGGTCCTTCGATGCGTTTTGGGGGTGTCGTGAGGGGCTCCGGCCGCTTCGCAATCCCGAGCCTCGCTCCCAACAGGGGCCGTCCCGAATGAAAGATGGGACTGAAGCGTGGATGCTTATAGGCCAGGGCATCCCCTGAGCGCAAACCCGCTCGTAACATTGGTTGCCTGTGGGCCGGCTTCAAGCTGCGGCTGGGCCGGATGAGTCAAATACTGCGCGGCGCTCCAACATAACAAACGTTGCAGAAAATTCATCCCGGGGCCCGCGCACCAGGGGCTCGCGTAGCATTTCCACCCAATCTGCCGGATCTGGATCCGGGAAATAGGTGTCGCCCGCCGGACTCGCGTGCACCTCGGTTTTGTAGATGCGCTCAGCGACCGGCAGTGCCGCTTCGAAAACCCGGCTTCCGCCAATAACCATGATCTCGTTCGCGCGTGGCCCCCGCGCCCTTGCGCATTGTTCCGCCAGTGCAAGCGCGGCCTCGAAGCTGGCGACAACAAGCGCACCATCGGGACTAAAGTCCTTATTGGTCGAGACGACGATATTGTCGCGGCCATCGAGCGGCTTCTTGAGCGACTGGAAGGTTTTGCGGCCCATGATGAGCGGCTTGCCCATGGTGATGCGTCGAAACGTCTTGAGATCGGATGAGACATGCCACGGCAGTCCGCCATCTTTTCCGATAACGCCGTTCTCGGCAACAGCGACGACGAGAGCAATCGGAGGCCTTGTCATACGGCCACCGGCGCGGCGATGTGCGGGTAGGGATCGTAGTCGACGAGCTTGAAGTCCTCAAAGCGGAACTTGAAGATCGAAGTCACGTCCGGATTGATCTCCATACGCGGCAGCGGCCGCGGCGTGCGCTGCAGTTGCGCGTCAGCCTGCTCGAGGTGGTTCACGTAGAGATGCGCATCACCGAACGTGTGCACGAACTCTCCCGGCTCCAGTCCCGTCACCTGCGCCATCATCATTGTCAGCAACGCGTAAGAGGCGATGTTGAAGGGCACGCCGAGGAACACGTCGGCTGAGCGCTGATAAAGCTGACAGGACAGCCGCCCCTCCACCACATAGAACTGAAATAGACAATGGCAGGGCGCCAGCGCCATGTCGGGAATGTCAGCCGGGTTCCAAGCTGAGACAATGATGCGCCGACTATCCGGAGTCGTTTTCAACGTCTCCACCACCTCCGCAATCTGATCGATCGTGCGCCCGTCTCCTGTCGAAGACGGGCCCTTATCAGGAGCGGCCCACGATCGCCACTGCTTGCCGTAGACCGGCCCCAGATCGCCGTTTTCGTCAGCCCACTCATCCCAAATGCGCACGCCGTTCGCCTTGAGGTAGCCGATGTTGGTATCGCCTGCCAAAAACCAGATCAGCTCGTGGATGATCGATTTCACGTGCAGCTTCTTCGTCGTCACCAGCGGAAAGCCGTCGGCGAGATCGAAGCGCATCTGGTGGCCGAACACCGACAGCGTACCCGTACCTGTGCGGTCGGTCTTTCGCACGCCATGGTCACGCACCCGGCGCATGAGGTCGAGGTATTGTTGCATCACCCAAATATAGGACGATTCTCAGCTCGCCTGCAGTGGCCTTAAGGCGAAAGTGTAGCCGCCAGCAAAACCACAACCACCACGCCATTATAGATGCCGTGGCACAGGATCGTGACCCACAGGCTGCCGGTACGTACTAAGAGCCACGAGAAAAAAAGCCCAATGAACATCACTTCCACGAGCCCGAAAACCGAGTAGCCCGCGTGCAGCGCGGTCCACAGCGCCGCCGTCACCACGCTCGTGCCGACCAGCCCCAGCCGCGTCTTGGCCAGTGCCGAGAACATGAACCCGCGAAACATCAGCTCTTCGGAAAGCGGCGCCCCGACCACAATGACGAGGATGACAAACCAGACCGCATCGCTGTGGACGAGGTCGTAGAACGGTTTGAGGTCGCCCATAACGACCTCGGGCTTCCAGTTGAGCAGGATCCCCGTCCAGATCCCCGTTGCCGCCAAAAGCAGAGCGAGCCCCGGCACCAACACGCCCCATCCTTGCGCCGGCGCGATCAGCGCCAGCACCTCTTTGCGCTTGGAGGAGAAAAACCCGGCCGCCAGGATCGTAAAAACGATCATGCCGATCTGCAGTCCGCCAAGCCACACCACGATCGGCATCGTGAATTGCATGTCTGGTGTCGAAGCAAGCCCCGGGACGATCCCATCGGCGCCGCCAAGACCACTATAAATCCAGGCGGACACACCCCCCATGCCCACAGACAGAGCAAAGATGACAACGGCCGCCGGCAGAACGGCCCACGCCGGCCATCCCGATCGCGCAACATAGGCGGCGGGCCCCTTAAACAGCGCTGAGAGCATTCACGTCCTCCCTGCCCCGTCTCGTACACACGATGATCGCGTCTGACAAATTGTGATTCCCCGTTGACACAAGGGGCTTCCATTCCGTCTTCTTCACCCCGGTCTGGATACCGGCATCAAACGCGTGACGATCCACGTCAAACGGGGCTCACCTTGACCTTAGACAAAGCCACGGTCCGCTCCCTCTATTACGGCACCGACCGGCGAGCGCGCATGTTCCGCTTTGCGCTGCTCATTTTCGACGTCGGCTCCGTCTTCTTTTTCATCTTGTCCTCGCTCGCGCGCGAACAGCCCTGGGTCTATTGGGCCGACGCCGTCATCGCCGTTGTCATCATCGCCGACTTAAGCGCGCGCTTCTGGATCGCCGCGCACCCCATGCGCATGTTCAAGCAGCTGACGACCTGGACCGACATCATTGTCATCATCACACTGCTGCTGCCGACAGTCTTCGAAAGCCTGCTGTTCCTGCGCGTCCTGCGCGCGCTCCGCGTCTTGCGCTCCTACCGCGTCCTCGCCGACCTTCGCACCGAGTCTGCCTTCTTCCGGCGCAACGAGGACGTCATCCAGAGCGTGGTGAACCTCCTCGTGTTCGTCTTCATCATGACCGCGCTCGTCTACGTGCAGCAGGTCGACGACAACCCGAAGATCAACAATTACGTCGACGCGCTCTATTTCACGATCACCGCGCTGACCACCACCGGCTTCGGCGACATCACGCTGGAAGGCACGGCCGGGCGCATTTTGACGATTCTGATCCTGCTGGTCGGCGTCGGCCTGTTCCTGCGCCTGATCCAAACGATTTTCAGACCCCCCCACGTCAGCTACGAGTGCCCCGACTGCGGGCTCGGCCGCCACGACACCGACGCCGTCCACTGCAAGCACTGCGGCCGCCTCCTCCACATCAAGACCGAAGGGGAAGGCGACTGAGCCCCGCCCGCACCGCCAGCCTGGAGCCAACGTTCACCGGCCCCGAGCCCCGTCCGCCAACGCCTTCAATCACCCCGTCTTTTTTTTCCCCACGTCTGCCTCTATATTCATGGGGCCGGATTCGTCCGGCTATGGCGATAAACGCGGTCGTAATAAGCCATTCGGACCCGGGGGCAGTACCCGGCGCCTCCACCACATGCCCGTGCGATCCGCCAGGACTGGCACCAGCACCAAATCGCGCACACGAACGCGGGCATCTGATGGGGGCGAACTAGGATCGACGAGGGTGTAAAGGATTTAGCTTTTGCCCGGCATGGTACCGCCGTTATCGGGCCATCCAGAATAGTTGCCAATGACAACTATGCTGAGGCTGCTCTCGCTGCGTAACGCAGTGCGAAAAGCCTGAACTTGAAGCCCTTGCCCCTAGCAGGGTAAGGCGCGGTTCGGAGGGCACCGGGCAACAGAAGCCCTCCACTTGCTCCTTTAGGCGGGGGCGTTACAACGGGGACTAGGGTCGCACTGGCCCGGGGACAATAAGCGAGAGCTATGCCGGCCGAGCCGACGATCGATTATGATGCTCTTGCGCAGGACGCCATGCGCGGTGTCGTGCGCACGGTTCTGTTGAAGGCCGCCACGTCCGGCCTGCCCGGCGACCATCACTTCTACATCTCCTTCGACACGAGCGCGACGGGTGTCGTCATGTCCAAGCGCCTGAAGGAAAAATACCCCAACGAGATGACGGTCGTCCTGCAGCACCGCTTCTGGGATCTGGCCGTGCATGACGACCGCTTCGAAGTGAAGCTGACGTTCGACGGCATTCCTGAGCGTCTCGTCATTCCCTTCGATGCGATCAAAGTCTTCTTCGACCCCAGCGTGCGCTACGGACTGCAGTTTGAGAATATCGAACTTGAGCCCGAGACGGGCGAGCCATCGGCCCAACGGTTCGGTCACGGCTCGCGCTCCGACCTGACCAACGGCGCGCCCACGCAACTGCGCCCTGCGCCGAAAAAGCCGCGCGCGCCGCGCAAGCTCAAAGCTGAGAAGACCGAAAAATCGGACAAGCCCGAGACGACGGACAAGCCGGAAAAGACCGACAAGGACAAGGCCACCGCGTCAGAGAACGCGACGTCGGAAATCCGCAAAGCGCCTGCGCGCTCAAAGCCCGAGCCCGTCGACGAGGACCGGCCCACGCAAGACAACGGCGGCGCCGAGATCGTCTCCTTGGATGCGTTCCGGAAGAAGTAGGCGGGCGGGGCGATCGTTGCTCATCCCCAGAAGCGACCCTCAGCGCCGATCTTTGGCCATAAATTGCCCACAGGCCTCTCTCTGAACACGAACGTATCCAATTCCCGCTTTCGCCGACAACGAAGCACGAGCGGAAGCTGATTCCGGCAAAAGGCTGCAGACGCGTCGCCAACGATTGGGCGTTCGCGCTACAGATCGCGTTGGGGGCTATGGAAAGTAAGTTCTTGGAGGCTCGCCAGCTCTGCCTAAATCAAGCACAGGGGTTTATCGACGCCGCTGAGCATCTTGCTGGAATCGGTTGGCCGCACATCGTTTATCACCTGAGTTTGCTTGCTCTCGAAGAGATAGGCAAGGCGAGCATGTTTGGCGTTCTGTTGATGAAACATGCCAACCTGGACAGGAATTGGATCGACCGGGCGCTCGACAGCCACCGCCGTAAGCTGCAATGGGCAGTGTGGTCTCCGATGGCAAGTTTCGATCCTGCTGATTTCGAAGCGGCGCGCCATTTTGCCGAACATGCCCATGCGAAGCGATTGGCCTCGCTTTACGTCGATGCGAAGCTCGAACTGACTGACCTTCCCCCAAGCGAACAGGTACAGCCGGAGGATGCCGCACGGGCACTGTCCATGGCCCGCGCCCGCCTCGACTATGAGCGGCAGAGCGGGACACCGACTGGTGAAGTCGATGACCTTACGAAATGGTTTATCGAGACGATGGCCGACCCTAATCAGTCACGCCAGCTGATGAGCGTACCTTTCCGAGCACAATATGAAGCGATGAACAGGAATGTGCGGGCATGGATTGCCTGGGCGCGCGACGAGATAGACCGCCTCGATCAAGAGGCTCACCAAACATTGGAGTCTGAGCTTGCACGGCCGGGCGCGCCGAAAGAATCCGCCAAACCGCGTTGGCGAGCGAATGCGTTGGTGTTTTCGCCATCCCACTCTATCAAACCGAAGGTGCTGGCTTGCTGGAACGACCAAATCAAGCCGGTCCAGTTGCTCTGGTTGAGGAAGAAGGACCGGTTCACGCTGCAAATCACCCTGAACGACAACGAACCGTTAGGTGCGTTGCCTGCAAGGTTGACTCACCTCGCTAAGTTGGTGGTTGCTTGCCTCAATATAGGCAGCATCGGCTATTTCTGGTTCGAGCGGCCAGGCTTTGAACAGAGGATGTTCAAAGACGTCCGCGACCTTGAGCTTGAGCGCCCTTTAGAGATCGGAGGTGGCAAGAGTTTTTGGGGCAATAGTCGCGCCGTGGCGCTCACCGACGAACATATCGATCATGCCGTGCATTGCATGATGGCTTTCGCGCCGTTGTCGGACGAGGAAGCGGACCCAATCTTCAGGCCCTATTTCGACGGTCTCGCGCTAATCGCCAAATCTGACATCTTCTATAACTTCGACACGTTGGCGCGACATGCCTTCGTGGCCAGTCTAGCCGGCGCGCTGCGCCGCTACGGCGGCTGGAGTGGAGACTCCGAGACTTTTGAGGCGAGCTTTCACGAAGGTTTCAGTCCCTTTATGCCCGACCGCAAAGATCGCGATCAGATGTACAGATTCTTAAGACGAGAAGGTGATCCGGATGAGACGCCACTCGAGAATTTGCGGTCAGCCAAGCAGCTGGCCGATTTATATCTCATCCACATTGGCCACCGAACTTGGCGGACAATGTTGGATCGGACGCGGCAAGCCGGGGACCAGCCCCGAGCGCAGTGATCCACTCCCGAGGCCCAGAGACACTTTTCCTCCCCTCCGCATCCTGCCCCGGCGGCAGTTGGGCCCAACAAAAAGGGTTGGCAAAGTGACCATTGTGATTGGGAAGCGTTTCGATCAAGAAATCTGCATGGTCGCGGATACAATGATTTCTGACGAAGAATCGGGAAATGACAGCGCTATCCCAGGCAGGCTTAAGATCATCACGCTCAGCCCCAATTTCACGGTCGGCTACGCAGGCCATGCCAACCAGGCGCTGGATGCCATTCGCGAGGCTCACACGGTACTCCGCTCAGATGGTTTTGATAACGCGATTGAGCGCCTGCGCGCCGCGAGTGCTGATCAAAACCATGACGTCGACTTTCTCGTCGCCTGCCACCGACCGGCTGCGGAGCTACGTCGGATTTGGGAAGGCAGAATTTCTGGCCCTTTGACCGAATCGGCGATCGGCCAGGCCGCCATCGTAACAAAAATCGACGAGAGATTCATACAGGCGGGAAATCCCAGAGAAGACTCGAAGAACTTCCGACTTGCTTTCATTAGGGCCTTCTCGAGTAGGCGCGATCCCCTCGGAGACGGTGTGGGAGGCTTCCCTACAGCCCTTCATGCTGTTCACGACAATCACGCCTATAAGGCGCACTCATCGTCGCACAACTGGAAGCCGATTAAACCAGTCTGGGGCGGAACAATATATGAAGATGAGAACGAACTTCTGACTGGCGAGTGGAGTTTTCGCCACGACCTGATGACGATCCAGAAGCCCGGTTTGGCGATACTCGGTGTGGAGGTATTGCAGGCGAAAATCGGATTTGTATACGCGCCACTCCTTGAAGATGATGCTCGTCCTGTGAAGCTCCTTGAGCACGAAGGTGCATACACACAGCACCAGAAGGAAATGCACGCAACAATGCGTAGGGCAGTGGACCAAATGTTGCAAGAGCATGAGAAACGCTTCGCCTGACCGCATCCGACCTTAAATTTATCCCCGCCCCTCAGTCTCCCCGCATACACACCCCACCCCCAGAATCAGAAAGACCGCCGCTCTCAGCGACGGTCTTTCGTTGGCAGGCCAAAAACTGCCTTGCTGGTTTTCGTCTGCATCCGTCAGTGAGCCTGTCTCAGATGCGTCTAAGCCCCGCTTCAGAAAACCGTGACCACAATCGCCACGATCACAAGCACGGCCGCGACGACATACATCCAAGGCCGGGGAGGCTTGGGTGGCAGCAAATGTCCTATGGGATCGATGCGCATCACCTTGGGCAACGCTCCTGTGCTTGAAGTGGCGTTGCCCTAGCGCGGCGCCTTCTTTACCAGCCAGGGAAACTCATAGCAGCTTGTCAATTCTGAGTTCTTCATCACGGTGTTCTCAAAAATGATCTTCGCTGTGAGTTCTGGGGCAATTTTCTTGAACATCCAAAAGTTGCGATTGCGGCATTTCTCTCGATCAAGGCCGGGACAGATAATTCCATTGCCAAGTTCGCGATAGGGATATCCACGCATGTGAGTTGGTGAGTTGAAAATCAGGGTGTACCCCTTGCTCGCATTGGTCGCCTTCTTATTGTGCGCGGACATCAACTTCCCGATCTCAACAAGAAATGCAGCTCCGACTTCATTACCGGCATCGCCTAACGAGGGCGGGCTCAGATTCAGGATGCCGTCAACATCGCCAACGTCGAGTTTGTCGTAGGCTTCACTGATGCAGAGATCGCGCTTGAGGTCGAGATTATACATTAATTGGATGCCCGGATCGGAACACGACACAAGGAGCAGCAGAACAAAGAACACGGGGCTGAGGTGTCTCAATTGTTTCCTCGCGGCGCTTGCCAGAACTAGTCGAAGGTCAGGCCACGTGCAAATGTGGGACTCTAAACACGAAGTGTGTTCTCCGGCATACGCTGCTGACGCCTGACAGCAGAGTTATCCCCGTCTCCCAATCCTCCCTTACACTCCTCGCATCCCTGTCCACATGGGACGCATCAGCTGAGCGGCTTTGCGGGACAGGGATGGTGCC
>CAZUKP010000012.1:0-61617 GCA_964620915.1 uncultured Hyphomicrobium sp.
CGTGATCAATCCCTTGACAACCAGGAGCCGTCCACACATGGCCCTTAGCGGACGTGTAATTCGACGCTCCGATTGGCCGCTTTAAGGGGTAAAGCAGACGTCAAAGCCGCATCGAACTTTGCGGCATGTGATTCCAGATTTTGAGGTGGGAAAATTCGCGGTGATTTACTTAGTAATATCAAAGGGCTAAAACGCGATTGGTGCCCAGGAGAGGACTCGAACCTCCACGCCCTTGCGAGCGCTAGCACCTGAAGCTAGTGCGTCTACCAATTCCGCCACCTGGGCACGACCGCGATCAGTTAGAGAGCACTGCCCGGCTTGTCAATTGTGTGCGCTCTGACTTCACAGGGGTGCTAGGCCTCGTGTATCCCTGTTCGAGAGGTCACTGTGGGCTGCTGAGAGAGGGCGGAAAAGATGTCGGATCGTCTCGATGATCAGGGCCTGGCGGTCGTATACGGCGGCTCGGGCTTCGTTGGACGCCATACGGTTGCAGCACTCGCTCGGAACGGCTGGCGCGTGCGCGCAGCCGTTCGACGGCCTGACCTGGCCGGTTTCCTGCAACCGTCTGGATCCGTCGGTCAGATTCACGCCGTGCAGGCCAATGTCCGCTACCCAGAATCCGTGCGCCGCGCTCTGGATGATGGTGCCAAGACAGTGGTCAATGCTGTGGGCGTATTGGCGAGCACAGGCCGCCAATCGTTTAACGCAATTCACGTTGAAGGGGCTCGTGCGATCGCCAAAGCGGCGCGCGAGGCAGGTGTCCGGCACCTGGTGCACATTTCGGCCATCGGCGCCGATCCTAAGTCGCCTGCGCAGTACGCTCGCTCCAAAGCGGCCGGGGAGGCGGCCGTGCTTGAGGAGTTTCCCGACGCCATCATTCTACGGCCGTCGATTGTGTTCGGTCCGGAGGACGAATTCTTTAACCGCTTTGCAGCGCTTGCGCGCATTTCCCCGGTCTTGCCGTTGATCGGCGGCGGCAAGACGCGCTTCCAGCCCGTCTATGTCGGCGACCTTGCCGCGGCGGTTGCGGCGTGTGTGTCCGGAAAAGGTAAGCCGAGAAGTGTCTATGAACTTGGTGGTCCGGAGGTGTTTACGTTCCGCGAGCTTCTCGATTTGACGCAGGAGTGGTCCAACAGATCCCGGTTTTATTTGCCGATGCCATTCTGGCTCGCCAAGCTTCAGGCCATCCTCACCTGGCCGCTGCCCAACAGTTTGCGCCCCATCACGTACGATCAAGTGCGTCTGCTGCAGACCGACAATGTCGTCAGTGACCGGGCGCGATCAGAAAAACGCACGCTCGCCGGGCTTGGGATTTCAGCACCTCATGGCGCCGGTGCGATCGTCCCCACCTATCTCGTCCGCTTCCGGCCGCGCGGTCAGTTTGCACCCTCTCGCGGCTAAGGGATGACGTTGCTTGGAAAAGCAAAAGGCCCCGGCATCGAACCGGGGCCAGACTTTGTGTTCGTGCATCTCTGCTAGCAGCACGATTGGTTAGTGGATGCTGGCGATCTCCAGCTCATCGTCGATTGCATGACCGATCGCAGCCTGCCTGGTGTCGGTCAGCGCCAGTGGTGTGCCGTCGGCGGCATGCAGCGAGAAGAGGTTGATGCCTTCCGGCAGTCCCTGAACGCTTGGAAACATGCGGCTGGCTTCGTCCGACGTCAGCGTCTTGATATAAGCAATCGCACCACCGCCCAACGTCGCAAGCTCGCTCTCGCTGATGGCTTGACGCCTGAGATCGGTCTTTTCAAGTTCGGTCATGCCGCAACTCCTCATTCAAGTCTGGGCTTGTTTTCCGCCCTGCGGGAACGGGCCCAGGTATTCCTTTTGCGTCCGGTTTCCTGCTCCGGAGCCAATTGGCTGGGGACAAAGAGGCCTTAGGTAGGTAACGATCAGGTTTGCGATTTTCTGTCGCTGATCTTGATCGTGCGCACCTGGCGCTCCGGCTCCAGTCGTATGAGGTCGATCACAAGCAGTCCATTCGATAGATGTGCCGATTGTACCTCGATTCCCTCGGCAAGTACGAAGGTGCGGCTGAATTGACGCGCCGCTATCCCGCGATGAAGATAATCGCTGGATTTGTCATCATCGTGTTGTTTGCCGCGAATCGTAAGCTGATTGTCCTCAAGCTTCACGTCGAGCTGATCGCTTGTGAATCCCGCTACGGCAAGCGTAATCCGCAGCTTTTCACCACCGTCGGAGCCGTGGATGCGTTCGATGTTGTAGGGAGGATAGCCATCGCCGACGCCCTTATTGGCGCGGTCGATCATGCGCTCCATCTCTTCGAACCCCAGAAGCAAAGGGTTCGAAAGTACTGACATACGTGACATCTTTCGAAAGCCCTTTCCGTAAGCGACCTTCCAATATTTACGCTTGGCAGACCCATATTGGCCCCTGCCGGTCCCGGCCCCGTCTGCGGGCACCGGTGATTTAATGCAACATATGGTGACGGTGTGGCCCAGTTCAAGCACGGGGCGGACGCCCGCCAATTGGGGGCATTCGGCCCCATTGAGAGATGAACTCGTTGTCATTTGACAACGGGTGGCTGAATGCCGAGATGTTTGCTCATGCGGTGTTCGTGAGCCGATCGGGCGCGCCTGGGAATTGATAGCCATTCCGGTACAATAGGGTTGGCTATCGTTTTAGGCGGGCCGGTGTGGCCGCATAGCCACCGTCGGGCCAGCCGGATCGAGGTCTGATTGATGCTCAAGCTTGGATTTCACTGCTTCGCAACTCTTTCTACGGCGCTTTTCATGCTCGCAATCACGCAACCTTCATCGCAAGCGGCAGCAGCGCCGCGTGCCAGTGAATTCACGCTGTCGAACGGCATGCAGGTCGTCGTTATTCCCGACCATCGCGCGCCGGTTGTAACGCACATGGTCTGGTACCGGGTGGGTGCTGCGGACGAGCCGCGCGGCGTATCGGGAATTGCGCATTTCCTTGAACATCTGATGTTCAAGTCGACCGAGAAGGTCGCGATGGGCGAGTTCTCCAAGATCGTTGCGCGCCTCGGCGGCGAAGACAACGCATTCACGGGCCAGGACACCACCTCCTATCACCAGAGGATCGCAAAGGATCGTCTGGAGACGGTGATGGAGATGGAGGCGGACCGTATGGTCAATTTGCGTCTCACGCCGGATGAGGTTGCAACCGAGCGCAACGTCATTCTTGAAGAGCGCCGTTCGCGTATCGACAACAACCCTACCGCATTGCTTGATGAGCAGATGAACGCTGCGCTCTACCTTTCGCACCCCTATCGCATTCCGGTGATCGGATGGCCGAGCGAAATGGCCAAGCTTTCGCGTGAAGACGCGATGCGCTTCTACAGTCACTACTACGCGCCAAACAACGCGATTTTGGTCGTGGCTGGTGACGTGACGCCTGAGGAGGTGAAGGGGCTTGCAGAGAAGACTTTTGGCAAGGTCCCGGCAAATCCTGAAGTGAAGCAGCGCGTCCGAGTCGAGGAGCCGCAGCACCTGGCCGCGCGCCGGCTTGTGCTTAAGCACCCCCGCGCCGGCAATGCTTCGTTCCACCGCTATTACATGGTGCCAAGCTATTCCACTGCCGAGCCAAGTAAGGCCGAAGCGCTGGAAATTCTCGCGAAGATTGTTGCCGACGGTCCGACGAGCCGGCTCTACAAGAAGTTGGTCGTCGAGGAGAAAGTCGCCGCCACATCAGGAGGCAGCTATTCCGGTTCAGGCTTGGATAGCGGCACGTTTTCTATTTATGCGGTCGCTAACGAGGGTGTCGACCTTGAGAAGGTCGAGTCGCTGACCGATGCTGTCCTACAGGGTATCCGCGAGAACGGCGTGACGGATGCCGAATTGATGCGAGCCAAGAAGAGCCTGCGCGCTAACTATATCTATAGCAGCGACAGCCAGGAACAATTGGCACGTCGGTATGGTTGGGAACTGGTTGCGGGCCGCTCGATTGCCGACGTCGAAGCATGGCCTGAGGCGATCACGAAGGTGACGAACGAGGACCTCAAACGAGCCGCTGCCGAATTCCTGGATGAGCGCCGTTCTGTGACGGGTTGGCTAGAGCCCGGTTCGCACGAAGGAGGCAGCGGATCCGTAGAGAAGCCGCCTGTCCCGTCACGATCCTGAACTGTTACTGATCAAAGGTCATGTTATGGTCGCAGCTCGCCCCTTCCGTACAATGTCGTGCGCATTCGAACGCTTTTGGGCAGCAGCTCCGCTGGCCGCACTCGCGGTCGCGTTCCTTACCACTTTCAGTTGGTCGGCCCACGCTATGAAAATTCAACAAATTAAGAGCCCTGGCGGTATCGAGGCTTGGCTTGTGGAGGAGCACGCCGTTCCCATGATGGCGATGCGGTTCGCCTTCGAAGGTGGCAGTTCTCAAGATCCGGTTGGCCAGGAAGGCGTTGCCAATTTTCTCACTGCCATGATGGACGAAGGCGCCGGCGAACTAAGCTCGCGCGAATTTCAGGAGCGGATGGAGGATCTCTCCATGCGCATGCGCTACGAGGAATCGAAGGACGCCTTATACGGCAGCGTCGAAATGCTGACCGAGAATAGGGACGAGGCAGCCAAGCTCTTGAAGTTGGCTGTAACATCGCCGCGTTTCGATGAGGACGCCGTCCAGCGCATCAGCCAGCAGCTTCAGGCCGCTCTCGTCTATGCCGCACGCGACCCAAACAAAGTCTCGCTGAACGAATGGTATGCGGTGGCGTTTGAGGGTCATCCCTATGCCCGGCCCGCCGACGGCACCATGGAGACGGTCGGTAAGATCACTGGCAAAGATCTCGAAGCTTATCGCAAGCGGATCTTTGCCAAGGACATGCTGAAGGTCGTCGCTGTTGGCGATATCGACGCGGCCCAGCTGGGCGCGATGCTCGATGAGGTTTTTGGCGATCTGCCTGAAAAAGCCGATCTCATTCCCGTCTCCAAAACCACGCCGGTTTCAGGTGGGCGACAGAAGGTGATCGAGATGAAGGTACCGCAGTCGGTCGCCACCTTCGGTCTGGGTGCGATGGCCCGCAAGGATCCCGACTTCATTCCGGCCTTCGTCTTAAACCAAATCTTGGGCGGTGGCGGGTTTGCCTCCAAGCTCATGGAAGAAGTTCGCGAGAAGCGCGGTCTTGCCTACTCGGTTTACACATACGTCTATCCCTATCATCACGCCTCAGTGTTTGCTGGCGCCGTCGCGACGCGCAACGAGGCGATGGGGGAATCACTTGACGTTATTCGCACCGAGCTGAAACGCATGGCGGAAGACGGCCCGAGCCAAAAGGATCTCGACGACGCCAAAAACTATCTGATTGGCGCCTACCCACTGCGTTTCGACGCCAATACCCGCATAGCCACGCAGTTGCTTGGATTGATGACGGACGGCTTCGGTCCGGAGTATGTCGATAACAGGAATGAGATGATTGGTGCGGTAACGCTTGAAGACGTGAAGCGGGTTGCCAAGCGGTTGCTCGATACCGACAACCTCATCACGACCATCGTCGGCCAACCGACGCTCGATACTGCGGACAAGGGCTAAACTGCGCTCGTGTCTGGTTCGTTCGGGCCCGGTATCCCCGCTCCTCTCACCAAGTTAACGAATTGCGTTAAGCTTAGCGAACTGTGATCTTGGTCCAAAGTTCTGCCGTCAATACTGAGCCCGGTCGATCGCAATCTAGGTCCCGCTCAGTATTGTGACGGCTTTTCACTTTGCTTCGTGGTTCCACTGCCCGATGGCGTCGTCATATTCGTCACGGCGATGGTGATATTGCACGCGACGGAATCGGCATCGCACGACCGTTTCTATTCACACTTGGTCGGCGTGGTTCCGTCTCTCATCGGCCCAATGTTTGTGGCGAGATGGGATCAGCTGTTCGTCTCCTGGGCCGGTTGCGCAGGCCATAATAATCGCGCTAAACGCGTGGCGTTGCCCGTATCACGTGTCACAGACTTGGAGTTAGTCAGTGTAGAAATTATACGTTAGTGCAGCTTGCCATGCAGTCATCGAAGGCGGATTGTCTCAACCAATCTCACCAACAGTATCCATTGGGTCTGTGCGGCGCGGACGGAGCGACCGTTGGTTCGGAGTCACGATGTTATCGCGAAACGAGCAGATGAAGGGTTTGAGAGTCCTCCTTGTCGAGGATTCTTGGCACGCCGCACAAGCCATGCGAGACGTGCTCGAAGGCTGGGGTGTCGATGTCATTGGGCCGGTTGCAAGTTCGGATGAAGCTAAGAAGAAGATAGCCGCGGACGTTCCCCCCGTCGCCATCGTCGATCTCAGGCTGAGCGATGGTCTCGCATATCCCTTGATAGACCTGCTGAACGAATTGAAGGTCAACGTCATCATTGCGTCGGGGTACGCCGACGCTATGGAGCTTAGGGACCAGGTCGCTGCCGTACTGCAGAAACCTTTCGCGACGTCAGCGCTTCATTCGGCGCTCATGGCGATTATTGAGGGGCAGGGGCTGAACCGTTAGAGGCACTTACGTGGCACGCCCCTTTGTGTTCGAAGGGAATTCCGATTTTGCAGCAGACGCCCTTTTCGGCGAAGTCGAGATCCACGCTGCCGCCGAGTTCATATGGAATGAGGTCTCGAACCAAGCTAGTGCCATAGCCTTTGCGCTTTGGAGATTGCACAGGCGGCCCATCGACCTCGCGCCAATCGATCAAGAGCATTTTCGATGCTGAACCAATGGCACCGTGGTTCCAACACACCAATACACGCCCGCTGGGAACGGACAATGCGCCGTGTTTCGCAGCGTTTGTTACGAGTTCGTGTAGGACCATAGTGACGGCCTGACTTGCCTCGGCAGACAGCACGGCTTCTGCGCCTTCAACAATCGTGTTTTTGTCAGTGGCGTAGGGCGCCAGCTCGCGGCGAACGATATCGCCGATTGCGACGCCATTCCATTGTGTGAGGCTCAGCAGCTCGTGCGCCCGTCCCATGGAGCGGATGCGTCCTTCGAGTGCATTGACCAGATCGTCCATCGTCTCGCTACGATCGCGTGTCGACATGGCAACCACGGGAATGCGCGCAAGGACGTTCTTCACTCGATGGTCCAGCTCTCGCACCAATCGTCTAATCTGCCCCTCAGCGTGTTTGCGATCCGTGATGTCAAGTGACACACCGAGAAGGTGGGTTGGCTCACCGTTCGCATCTCGCAAAACGATTTTTGATGTTCTCAGGTAGCGCGTTTCTCCATCTCGGGTTCTGATCGGTTCTTCATCGATATGGAGCACATCGTTTCCCGCCAGCACCTTCCGGTCGACGGCCGTAAAGAAGTCTGCTTGCTCTTTGGGAAAGAAGTCATAGTCGTTCTTGCCGACAAGCTCATCTCGCGAATAACCCAGCAAGTTCTCCCCTGCCCGGTTGAAGCGGACGAACCGCAAATCGCTGGCGCGCTTGAGGAAGACCATTGCGGGCAGGTTGTCGATGACGGAGTCGAATAGCTTGTTGGAGTCCTCGCGGTCTGTGATGTCTTCAAACGACAAGAGCACGAAATTCGAGTTTGTCTTGTCGTCAGCGACAATCCGCGCGTTGATGAGGATCCTACGCGTACCGATCGCGCCAAAGTCGTGGCTTATGCGGTAGCGCTTCACGACTTGGTGCTGGGGGAGTATCTCATCAAGAAGTTGGGAAAGCTTCGGAATGTTCCACTGTCCCTCGCCGACCTCGAACAGCGTTTTCTGAGCTAGCGCGTCCTCTGTAAGTTGGAACACTTCTAAAAATGCCGAATTCGCTCGCACGACACGGCGCGCGTCATCAAGCACCAGAAAGGGTTGAGAGGATGTTTCGATAACATCCGCTAAAATTTGAGGCGCATCAGCCGATTGATGCGGCCGCTGCTCTTTACAGGGCTGCTCAGCTGAATGACCTGCGCAATCGTCCATGCAAGCCCCGTTTCTTAGGCTTGAGGCTGCTTTCCCTCAGTAAGCGAGGATGTCTTATACAGTTTTCTCTTCGCGGCCCCAAGTTGGCTATTGGTACAATATACGGCTGCGCGAGTTGGCCCGAATGCTCGCTCGTAGCAGACGAAGGATTGGAAGGCACCCGGAGATTCGGCGCGAATCGACTTTTGCACTAGCGTCTCGCGTCGAAAGGAGGGGGGCATGTTGATACGACGGCTTTCACCCGAGACAATTAATCGCATCGCGGCGGGCGAGGTCGTTGAACGCCCGGCGAGCGTCGTTAAGGAACTTGTTGAAAACGCCGTCGATGCCGGTGCCACCGAGATCGACGTTGTGACGGCTTCTGGCGGTTTGTCCCTCATCCGCGTTAACGACGACGGCTGCGGCATGAGCGTTTCCGACCTCGCCTTGTGCGTCGAGCGCCATGCCACGTCGAAACTTTCCGTCGAAGATCTGTTCGCCATCGAGACGTTGGGCTTTCGGGGAGAGGCGCTGCCCTCGATCGGCGCGATTGCACGCTTGGAGATCCTGTCTCGTCCTCAAGGTTCCGACGACGCCCATGCCGTGATTGTCGACCGCGGTACGAAGGACGGCCCAAAGCCTGCCGCTGGGAACTGCGGCACGCGTGTTGAGGTTCGTGATCTCTTCTCCGGCGTGCCCGCGCGGCTCAAGTTCGTCAAGTCGGAACGCGCCGAAAATCAAGCCGTCGGAGAAGTCGTCAAGCGTCTCGCCATGGCCCATCCGCAGGTTGGGTTCACGGTCACGATGGGCGAGCGCACAAACTTGCGGTTTCCCCACGAGGCAGCAGGACCTGAAGGCCTGCTAAAGCGGCTTGGTCGTATCATGGGCCGCGATTTCATGGCGGACGCCCTAAGCGTCAGCGGATGTCGCGAGGACATCACGGTGTCCGGATTTGCCGGGCTGCCCACGCTACATAGGCCCGATGCCACTCAGCAATACCTTTTCGTCAACGGCAGGCCGGTGAAGGACAAACTTCTGGTCGGAGCTGTGCGTGCCGCCTATGGCGATTTAATCCCGCGTGGGCGCCATCCTTTGCTTGCGCTGTTCGTGACGTTGCCGCCGGCCGAAGTTGACGTCAACGTGCATCCGGCGAAGGCGGAGGTTCGCTTCCGCAATGCTGGTGCGGTTCGTTCGCTCATCGTCAATGCGCTGGCGGCTGCTTTGCACGCCGCCGGTCACCGGGCTTCCGTTGCAGGTGGGGCTGCGACGCTTGGCGAGCTGAAGCCCAATGTCGTGCCGTTTGAGCGCGCTGGGTCGCACACGCCGTACTATGGGTCCCCGCGCTCTTCGCTATCACCTGGTCTGGCCGAAGCGATGCAGGCGCCGTTTGAAGCCTTCGCTGGTCCGAGTGCGGATGCGCGCGCGTCGGCCGAACCCATTCCCGATGCGGTTCTCGACCAGCCACTCGGCGCGGCGCGGGCGCAGCTTCATGAGACTTACATTCTCGCGCAGACTCGAGATTCTGTTGTCATTGTCGATCAACATGCCGCGCATGAGCGCCTTGTCTATGAGCGCATGAAGGCGATGCTGGCCGCGGGTGGTGTGGCGCGCCAGGGCTTGTTGGTGCCCACCGTCGTTGATCTGGGAGAGGCGGAAGCGGCTGCAATACTTGAGAAGGCAGACGAGTTGGCTGAGATGGGCCTCGTTCTGGAAGCCTTCGGTCCCGGAGCCGTCGCCGTGCGCGAGGTCCCGGCATTGTTGGGCGAAACCGATGTCGCAGGACTCGTCAAAGACTTGGCTGCCGAAATTAGCCGAGAGGGGCAGGGCCTTGCGCTCAAAGAGCGGCTGGAAGCCGTGTGCGCGACCATGGCGTGCCACGGAAGCGTTCGCGCAGGCCGGCGGCTGACGGCCGAGGAAATGAATGCGCTCCTACGCGACATGGAGGCGACACCCTATTCGGGTCAGTGCAATCATGGCCGCCCGACCTATGTTGAGCTCAAGCTTACAGATATTGAGCGGCTGTTTGGCCGCAAGTGAGGGAGCGGTTGGCAATGCGGGGCAATTGATCCTGCGCAAGGCCAACGATCCGCGCTTCGTCTAGCCCTTCAATCCTGAGATTGGAAACGAGGGGATGAGAGTATGGGCCAACAGTCGCTTGGAACGCTCGTAGGTGTACTTGCGTGCCTGACGCTTGTGTTCATCGCGACCGGTGCAAGGGCAGACGCCGTTACCGATTGCGAAGAGAGCAAGAACGGGGACGTGGTGATCGGCGCGTGTAGCGAAGTAATCGCGCGCGGTGAACTCCCGGTTGGCACCCGTGCTCTGGCCTATCGCAATCGCGCCGACGCTTACGCGCAGCGGGCGGCCAACGATCAGGCGATTGCGGACTACACCGAAGCAATCAAGCTCAACGACAAAGATGCTGCCGCCTACGCCGGTCGCGGTCAGGTCAAGCTTGCAAAGCGCGACTACAAAGGTGCGATCGCCGATCTCAACGAGGCCATTCGCTTGGAACCGAAGGCGACGCAACTCTACGTGACGCGGGGCTACGCGCAACTCGTCAATGGCGATCCAGATGCGGCCGTGGTCGACTTCTCAGCGGCGATTGGCTTCGATCCCAAGAATGCCTCAGCCTACAACAATCGCGGTCTGGCCTACCGCAAGAAGGGCGATGCCAAGCGTGCCATTGAGGACTATACGGCGGCCATCAAGCTGAACCCTGCCTACGCGCTCGCCTATAACAACCGCGGCTATGCCTATGAGGCCGAGGGCGATAAGCAAGCCGCCGCCGCCGACTTTCGCATGGCGCTGACATTCGACCCCTCTCTGATTGGCGCCAAGAAGGGACTGAAGCGAATGGGTGCCGACTCTATTATCGCTGAGCATAGCGATGCGCTTATCGCCGAGGGCAAGGCGCTTGCGGAAAAGAACTGCGCTTGGTGTCACGCAATCGGCAAGACGGGCAACAGCCCCAATGCGCGTGCGCCGCGGTGGCGCGATATGCAAAAGCGCCATCCGATCCAAGCCCTGCGCGATCCGCTGACCCGCGGGATTGCGCGTCCGCACGACGAGATGCCGAATTTCCAACTTTCCGATCACCAAGTCGACGTCATCATCGCGTACATCAATAGTTTGTCGCCTTAGCGAGTCGGCGAAGCGTGACTTTGCGAATCGCGCTTTGGTGGGTATGCTCGCCTCGCTATGGAAGACCCGACGGATCATCCCCTTGTTCGCGTGCGCCGCGGCGCGCTGATTGCCGGCGTGTGCGGCGGCTTGGCCAAATGGCTCGGCTGGGATCCGACGCTTGTCCGCTTCTTTTACGTTGTGGTGACGATCTTCTCAGCGGCCTTTCCCGGCATCATCATCTACATACTGCTCTGGATTTTGATGCCGCTTGAGCCGGAGTGAGCCCGTTAGGCTTTCGCGGACGGCTCCTCATAACGTGCTAGAACAATTTGCGTGTCGCCATAGGTGCGACGGTCTATCTCACGGAAGGCGGCCGGCAACTCTAAGGGTACGCCCGCCCGCTCCTCGAGCACGACAATCGCGTTCGGAGCCAACCATCCCCCGCCTGCCAGTGCGCTGAGGGCCTGCTGTCCGAGCCCTTTCCCGTAGGGTGGATCGAGGAAGGCGAGCGAGAAGCCGCTCATGCGCGATGCCTCGCCCAGGTCCGTTGCGTCCCGGCGAAAGATGCGCGTGACACCCGTCAGGTGCAGCGCTTCGACATTGTCGCGAATGAGGCCGCGCGCATCAGCGTTTTCATCAACAAACAGGCAGTACGCCGCCCCGCGTGAGAGCGCTTCTACTCCGAGGGCGCCCGTGCCGGCAAAAAGATCGATGACGCGTGCGCCGTTAAGCGAAAAACCTTCGATACCGTGCTCGAGAATGTTGAAGAGGGATTCGCGCACGCGGTCCGATGTGGGTCGCAGGCCCGCGTGCTTGGGCGTCGCAAGTGCGCGCCCGCGCAATGTGCCGCCGACGATCCTCACGACGCCTCACGCGCCTTGGCCGGGCGTTTCTGGCCGCGGGCCTTGGTGTGTCGCGGCGCGGCGCCGGCCGCTGCGACCAAACCCAATTGCGCGGACAGCTTCGCGCCGAGTTGGTCAGCGAGCACGCGGCTTCTAACCGGCTCGACCGCTCCGGGCTTTAGCTCAAGGAGCTGAAAGGGCCCATAGGAGACGCGGATCAAACGGTTCACATCCAGCCCAAGGTTTGCCAAGACACGCCGGACCTCGCGGTTCTTGCCTTCGCGCAGGGCCATGGTGAGCCACACGTTGGCGCCTTGGACACTGTCCAAGCTTGCCTCGATTGGGCCGTAGCGCACGCCCTCGATTTCCGTACCGTCCTTGAGGGCTTCGAGTTGTTCTCGGGTGACGCGGCCATGGGCACGCACGCGATAGCGCCGCAGCCAACCGGTCGACGGCAACTCCAAGTGACGCGCGAGTGCGCCATCGTTGGTCAAAAGCAGAAGGCCTTCGCTGTTGAAGTCGAGCCGTCCGACGGAGACGACGCGCGGCAGATCTTCGGGGAGCGCGGCAAAGACGGTCGGGCGCCTTTGCGGGTCTTTGTGGGTGGTGACGAGGCCCTTGGGCTTATAGTACCGCCACAGCTGGATGGGCTCCGGCGTCGGGAGCGGCTTGCCGTCCACGAGGATCTCGTCTTTGGGCGTGACCTCGAATGCAGGTGTCTTAAGGAGCTTTCCGTTCACCCGCACGCGGCCCTCGCCGATCCAACGCTCGGCCTCGCGCCGGGAGCATAAGCCCGCGCGCGCCATCGCCTTGGCGATGCGCACGGGCTCGTCCGAATCGAAAGGAACGGATGCCTTGGCCGGTTTCTTGCGCGGACGCGCGGTTTTTTGGGGTTGAGCTTTGGACATGCCATCTTTCGCGGGTGAATCGAGAGGAGCCTTTATGACACCACGCCGCCAACCCGGCCACATGATGCGCGCGCTTGCCGAAGCCGAGGCCGCGGCCAAACGCGGTGAGGTGCCGATTGGGGCCGTGATCGTGGGGCCGGACGGTGAGGAGCTTGCCGTCGCCGGAAACCGCCCGCGTGAACTCAAGGACCCGACGGCACACGCGGAACTTCTGGCGATCCGCGAGGCGTGCGCCAAGATCGGCTCCGAGCGCCTCATCGACTGCGATCTCTACGTCACGCTTGAGCCCTGCGCAATGTGTGCGGCCGCGATCTCTTTTGCGCGCATCCGGCGGCTCTATTATGGGGCAAGCGATCCAAAGGGCGGCGGTGTGGAGCACGGCGCCCGCTTTTTCAGCCAGGAAACGTGCCACCACGTTCCCGAGGTCTATACCGGCCTCGATGAGGAACGAGCTGCGGCTTTGCTAAGGTCATTCTTTGTAGCCAAGCGCTGAGGCCGGACGAGACCTGATATCGAACTTCCATCGATTTAGTCCTACTGGCTCTTTACGCGCCGGCGTTTTAGAAGCGGGCGGCGGCGCTTTGGTGCGGCTAGCTCTTGCACAGGCGCAGGCGACTCAAGCGCTTCGACCGATTCGATGGTCTCCGCGCCTAGGACGCGTTCAAGCTGTGATTTGAGACGATCCTTGGCTGGATTGGCCGCCGCCAAGATCTCATCTGTCTTGAGGAAGTCGAGGATCTGGAATCGGCCGGCGCCGGCGTCGATGTAGATGTCGGGCTGACGCGAGCGTAGCTTCTCCTTGATGATGGTGCGCTCGAAAATGAAGCTGCTGGCGAACAGCGCTTCCCAGGGCTTTGGTGTGTCGCGTCCAGGATTGGGCACAGGCACGCCGCTGACGTCGATTGCAACAGTGATATCTGCGTCGCTGGCGAGAGTGTCGAATGGCAGGGGATTTACGAGCCCACCGTCGATGAGGACGCGGCCGTCAGCGACCACCGGTTCGAAGATGACGGGCAAGGCAATACTCGCTGCGATCGCTTTGCGCAGCGATCCGCTTGTGAAGATGACTTGCTCTTGTGCATAGAAGTCGGATGCGACGATTTTCATCGGGATGGTGAGGTGCGCAAAGTCGCGTGCAATCTTCTCGGGCAGGATAATGTCGAGCAGGCGGTCTGCTGAAAGAAATGCAGTGGCCACTGAGAAAACGCTCCAGGTCCCGCGCGGGGCTTTTGCACGCGCCGCATAGAGATCTCGCACCATATTAAGGCGCACCTTGAGAACCTCTTGGGTATGTTCGCGGATCTCGCGTCCCGAAAGCCCCGACGCATAGGCCGCTCCGAAGATCGCGCCGATCGAGGTTCCCGCAATGATTTTTGGGCGCACGCCCAGTTCATCGAATGCTTCAAGGATTGGGATATGTGCAAGCCCGCGCGCGCCGCCTCCGCCAAGAGCAAGCCCAATCGTCGGCTGACGTGCAGGCACCTTGATGGTTCGTGTCGCCGGCGTGGTGGGTATAGGTTTTCTTGCCATGGGTCCTCGTGACGAATCCGTATGTCGCGGATCGGATGCCGGCACAAGTATTCTAGCAGATCAGCTGGCGAAGAGCGTGGCCTCTAGGCGCCGGCCTTCTCGCGTTCGATCGCGCGCCAGCCGATGTCGCTGCGGCAGAAACCGCCGGGCCAATCGATCTTGGCGATGGCCGCGTAGGCGCGATCGCGGGCCTCCGAAATCGTCTTGCCACGCGCGGTGACATTCAAGACCCGCCCGCCATTGGCGAGGATGCGATCGCCGTCGCGTTTCGTTCCAGCGTGAAAGATTTCGATGCCCTCGGCCGCGCGAGCTTGATCTAAGTTTTTGATTTCAGTTCCTTTTTCCGGCGTTCCTGGATAGCCGTTGGCAGCCATGACGACCGACATTGCCGCCTCGTCGCTCCACTCAAGATCGACCGATTGAAGCGTCCCTTCAGCTGTTGCAAGCAGGGCGGCGAGCCAGTCTGACTTTAGACGCATGACCAGCACCTGCATTTCCGGGTCGCCGAAGCGCACGTTGTACTCAATGAGCTTTGGGCCCTCCGCAGTGATCATCAGACCGGCGTAAAGCACGCCTTTGAAAGGTGTGCCGCGCTTTTCCATGGCTGCGACCGTGGGACGGATGATCTCGTCCATCGTCCGGCGCATCATGTCGTCGGTCATCACCGGTGCAGGCGAGTACGCGCCCATGCCGCCCGTGTTGAGGCCGGTGTCGCCATCGCCGACGCGCTTGTGATCTTGGGCGGCGACAAGTTCGCGTGTGTGGGTTCCGTCGACGAGCGCAAAGACGCTTGCCTCCTCGCCGTGCAGGAATTCCTCGATGACGACTTCCTCGCCGGCCTTCCCGAATGCGCCTGAAAAACAGGCATCGACGGCAGCCTCGGCATCGGCAAGCGTCTCGGCGATGATGACTCCTTTGCCGGTCGCCAGGCCATCGGCCTTGACGACGATCGGCATCTGCTTTCCAGCGAGATAGGCCTTGGCAGCGTCGGGGTCCTTGAAGCGCTCGTAGGCGCCCGTGGGAATGCCAAATTCACGGCAGAGATCCTTGGTGAAGCCCTTGGAGCCTTCCAAACGTGCGGCGGCTTGCGTCGGCCCGAAGCACGTGATGCCGGCAGTCGTCAGGTCGTCGACAAGTCCGGCGACGAGTGGGGCTTCTGGACCAATGATCACCAGATCGATGGCATTGTCCTTGCAAAAGCGGATGACGGCCGTGTGATCTGCGACGGGGAGCGGGACGCATTCTGCGACCTCCTCAATTCCGCCGTTGCCGGGTGCGCAAAAAAGCTTGGTCAGCAGCGGACTGGCGCTGATCGCCCAGGCGAGTGCATGCTCGCGTCCGCCGGAGCCGATAAGGAGGACGTTCATCGTTAAGATGCTCTCGAAACCTTGAGTTTTTACACGAAGTGAAGCCCGGTTCACGAGAGCCTGATGTATCATTCGAATCGGCAGGCAACAAATGAGCGAGCCAAGTTGAATCAAACTGCTGCACAGGCAAATCTCGGTGCCAACGTCGCCGAGTATACCGTTTCGGAGCTCTCCGGCGCGATCAAGCGAGCGCTGGAAGAGGGCTTTGGTTATGTCCGCCTGCGCGGCGAGGTCTCGGGGTATCGCGGGCCCCATGCCTCTGGCCATTGCTATTTCGCTCTGAAGGACGAGAAGGCAAAGATCGAGGCGGTGATCTGGAAAGGCGTCTATCAGCGCCTAAAGGTGAAGCCCGAAGAGGGTATGGAGGTTGTCGCCCAGGGGCGCATCACCAGCTACCCCAGTTCCTCGAAGTACCAGATCGTCATCGAGTCGCTCGAGCCAGCGGGCCTCGGCGCGCTCATGGCGCTTCTGGAGGAGCGCAAGAAGAAGCTCGCGGCCGAGGGGCTGTTCGATGAGGCCCGAAAGAAGCCGCGCCCATTCCTGCCGCGCGTTGTTGGGATCATCACCTCTCCGACAGGCGCGGTGATCCGCGACATGTTGCATGGTTTTGAGGAACGGTTTCCCACGCATGTGATTGTGTGGCCGGTGCGTGTGCAAGGCGAAACATCTGCCGGCGAGGTCGCGAACGCGATTAAGGGTTTCAATGCGCTTGAAGCAGGGGGCCCCATTCCGCGACCCGACGTGCTGATTGTGGCGCGTGGCGGCGGCAGCCTTGAAGATCTTTGGGGATTCAACGAGGAAATTGTCGTTCGTGCGGCTGCGGCAAGCCGCATTCCGTTGATCTCGGCGGTTGGGCACGAAACCGATTGGACGTTGATTGATCTTGTTGCTGACGCGCGTGCGCCAACGCCGACGAAGGCGGCCGAGTGGGCGGTTCCCAAGTTTGCCGACCTCGCGGACAACACCGGCAAGTTTGGCTTGAGACTGGCAACGGCGGCGCGCCGCGCGATCGAGACGGCGCGCACGCAACTCAAAGCTGCCGCACGCGGCCTGCCGGGTCTGGAAGAGCTCATCGCACTGCCGCGGCAAAGATTTGATGCGTGTGAAAAACGGTTGGGCCGGGCGCTCCTTGCCAATACGCGTGCCCATCACACGCGCTATGTTCGCGTCGGCTCCCGGTTGCGTCCCGCTACCGTGCGCCAGCGTATCACGTACGGTATCGAGCGTTTGTCCGGGCTTGAGGCGCGCGCAAGCCAAGCGCTCTCCAATCGCGTTTCGGCTCACCGCCGGCAGCTCGACGGCGTTGCCAAGTTACTCGCTTCAGTGAGCTATCAAAGCGTCTTGCAGCGCGGTTTCGTGCTGGTGCGCGATGCAAAGGGGCACGCGGTGCGCCAAGCCGCCTTGCTGCATGCCGGCGACCGGCTGGAGCTGGAATTTTCCGATGGCCGGGCCACTGCCGAAACGAAGGAGATCGATTTGGGTGGACCGGCCGCGCGGCTCCCTTCCCAGCAGCGGCCGCCGTCGGCGCCGAGGAAAACGCGGCCCGTAGGAACACGCGGAGGGAGCGGGCAGGGCTCTCTCTTTTGATGAGGTTTGGGAAAGTTGCGGTTTGGCCGCTTGACGTGGCAGCCGTGATTGGCTGAATTGCGCTGCCTATGTCCCGATGCGCTCCCAGAGACATGCATGAACCGGTTTGAGAGAATTTTCGGCCTTAAAGGCGAAGCAAAGGTCAAATACGGTAGCGGTGAGTTTCAAGTGCTCTCACCGGGCGATTTCGTGCGCTGCGCCGTGACAGGTGAGCCGATCATGCTGAGCGATTTGCGCTATTGGAATGTCGATCTGCAAGAGGCCTACGTCTCGCATGAGGTCTCTATGGAGCGATACCGGGAAGTCCACGGTCGCGGGTGAGGCGGATCTTCGCGCAGGCGATCTAGTTCCTTTTCTTCGTCAATGTATCGATCAGCGACCTAAGCCGATCAAAGTCTCGGTCTTCAAATGCCATTGTGATGGCGAGTGGGCGCGTGAACTTCAAAAGTTCTGCGCCTATGGCTGCGGTGCCCTTGAGGCGGATCCAATCCTTTTCAGTGGTCACAAGGTGTGCACCTTTCTCCTGAGCCGTGGCGATGAGCCGGTCGCAGTCATCGCGCGTGAAAGGATGATGATCGCCAAAGGCGACCCGGTCGACGACATTTGCGCCCAAGGTCTCGAGCAGCGCGAAGAAGCGCTCAGGGTTTGCAATGCCGGCAAAGGCAACGAGCGGCGCCTCCTTCAGCCAATCCGTCTCTCCCCGTGGTGCCGCATGACAGTCCAAGACGGGGCCCGTGAACTCGCGCCGCATGAGTGTGCGGATCGGCAGGTCGTCAACGTTTGCCCCGCGCGGCGCGCGAACGGCAATCGCATCGACAAGTCCCAATTGGAATGAGAGCGGCGCGCGCAATGGCCCGGCCGGGAAAATCTCGCCATTGCCGACACCGCGCTTTCCGTCGATCACAGCGATCGATAGATCCTTGGCCAGCGTTGGGTTCTGCAGACCATCATCCATGATGATGATGCTGGCAGGGCGCTCCCCGTCTTCGATGAGGCGTGCTCCCGCCTTGCGGTCGCGCGCGACAACTGTGGGTGCGACACGCGCGAGCAGCAGCGGTTCGTCACCGAAGCGTTCGGCAGCATCGGCCGCCGCGTCGTCAACCCAGATGGGGCCTGGTGCGTTTCCGCCGTAGCCCCGCGTCAGAAAAACCGGGTACTCCCCACGGGCAAGCAACAATTCGGCGACGAAGAGCGACAGGGGCGTTTTGCCGGTGCCGCCAACAGTGAAGTTTCCAATACAGATCACCGGGAGGTGCGCGCGGTACGCCTGTTGGCGCCGAAGGCGCCGGGCAACGAACCAGCCGTAGAACTGCCCAATGGGTGCGAGCAGTCGCTGGCGCGGGTCCGGCTCTTCACCGTACCACCACTGCGGCTCGTCAAGACGCACGCTTGACCCTTTCGTCGGGTAGGTAGCGCAAAAGTATCGTAACCGTACGCTCCAGCGCGCCTGAGAGCGTTTCAAGTGCTTGAGTTGCGCCGTCGCGCGCGCGCTGCATTTCCGATTGACTCTTGAGGAGCGCCAAAACTCTCGATGAAAGCTCGGCGGCGGAGGTGACTTCAATCACTCCATGATGTCGGCCCAGGGCGTTGTAGGCATCGCGAAAGTTTTGCCAGTGCGGCCCGGTCAAGACGACGGCGCCATGTCGTACGGCCTCAATTGGATTTTGACCACCATGTTCAACGAGTGACCCACCGATAAACGCAATAGGGGAGAGCGCATATAGGGTCCCCAGCTCGCCGATCGTATCGGCGATATAAATGTCCGTCGACTTCGACGGCATGACGTCGAGCGAGCGCAGTGCGACCGATAGGCCCGACTCCTTTAACCGTTCGGCGATGGCCGTGCCGCGTTCGGGATGGCGCGGAGCGATGATGGTGCAGAAACCATCGAGTTCGCGGGCAATCTGTCGATGTGCTTCCGCTAAGATGTCTTCTTCGCCCTCGTGCGTGCTTGCGGCGACAAGGATAGGTCGACCTGCAAGGGATGTCTTGAGACGCTCCAGCTCGCCAAGGTCGACGGGCGGCGGCGGGGCGTCGATCTTCAGATTGCCAACCGCTTCGACCGTGCGCGCGCCGAGTGCGGAGAAGTTGATCGCCATCCGCTGGTTCTGGGCGAGTACAACATTGAATCGATTAAAGAGCGCGCGGGCCATTCGCCCATTGCGTTGCCACCGCCGCCGCGTGCGCCGCGATAGCCGCCCGTTGACGAGTGCCAACGGGATATTGCACGCCGACGTCTCGAGAATGAGCGATGGCCAGATTTCCGATTCCGTAAAGACGGCCAGGTCTGGTTTCCAGTGATCGAGAAAACGGGCTGCGTATTCGGGCGCGTCGAGAGGCACATACTGATGAATGCAACGTGGCCCAAGCCGGCTTTCTGCGAGGCTCGCAGAGGTTGTCGTTCCCGTTGTCAGTAAGAAGTGCGCGTCGGGGCGAGCAGCGGCGAGTTCCTTGATGACGGGAAGCACGGCATTCGTCTCGCCAACGCTGGCGGCGTGAAGCCAGACGAGGGTGCCATCGGGCCGGGCAGCACCTGCTATTCCCAGCCGTTCGCCGCGCCGGTTGGTGTCTTCCTTTCCTCTGCGCTCACGCCACCGCAAGACAGCGGGTGCAAGTGGGCGCAACAGGCTCATGATGGTGCGGTAGGTCTTGAGGCGAAGACCTGGCTCCGTCGGCGGGGCTTCAGGATCTTCGCTTCCAAAGGGTGTGACGCGCGAAATGTCGGCGCCGGCAAGCTCATATGCGCGCGCGGTGACCGCGTTCAATGAGCGTTCGACTTGCGCGCGCGCAGCCTCGATTGCCGCTTCGTCCGCATCTGCCGCAACGTGGATCGGTTCTCCGATAACGTAGGCCAGCTTTGAGAAAGGCAGGTTGATCGTCATGCGGCTCCAGGTGTCGAGCGCAACGAAGCGAGATGTCGCCGATGCCGCGGGGACGATCGGACGGCCGGAGAGCCGGGCCAACATCACGATGCCGTTTCCTGCGTGCCGTGCCGGCCCTGGCGGCACATCTGCGGTAATGACCACCGACGATCCATCGCGAAGCGCGCGCACCGCAGCGCGAAGTGCATGGGCTCCGCCGCGGTCTTTGCGGCGCCCGCCGGCACCAGCTCCGCGGATAAGGTCGACGCCGAAACGAGACATCGCTTCGCCGATGAGCTCGGCATCGCCGTGACGCGCGACCATGGCCGATACCTTGCAGCCCGGCGGCCTCAATCCCACGGACATCTGGAACTGACCGTGCCAGACTGCGAAGATGAGCGGATGGCCGGACTCAAGCTTGTCGAGGGCGTTGCTTGGCTCGTAGACGATACGCGAAGTGCGAATCACCGTGTCAATCAAGCCGGCAACAGCCCGGCCCGCGAGCTTGTTGAGACTGGATTTTGTCAATGGCGAACGTGCCATCCTGAGGGATGCCCCGGCGTCAATACGCTCGAACGCCAGTGGTTCTTCGCGAACCACTTGCAGCTGGTTCCTATAGCGAATATCTAGCTATGGCAAACAGGGATGTTCTGGCGAAGGGCACAAGGTGCTACAATTAACGGCGATCCGTGATAGCGGTCGTGTTGTGCCCCAAATGTCAAACTTCAGCGGAAATCATGGCCGGATTTGTGAAGCGGACAAAGCGCACGGTGCGGCGTGTGACAAATGGCTATCGCCAAAGGCTGATCCATGACACGCCGGAGTGGCTCCGCCGCAGCATAGGTCCCACGGCATCCTATTTTGACATGTTGTTCGTTGATCACGGCATCTTCCGTGAGATTTACGCTAATTGTCACCCACTCTCAGAGAAGGCTTGGCGGAGCGCCCAGCCGGCACCGCGGCATTTGCGCCATTTTGCCCGCAAGGGTATCCGGACGATCATCAATCTGAGGGGAGAGCGCGACTGCGGCAGCTTCTGGCTGGAGCAAAAGGCCTGCGAGCGCTACGGGCTGAAGCTCATCAACTTTCAGATCCGATCCCGCGCGGCGCCAACGCGGCAAGACATCAACGAGGCAAAGTCCTTGTTCGAAAATGTCGAGTATCCGGTTTTGATGCACTGCAAATCGGGAGCGGACCGCGCCGGGATGATGAGCGCGCTTTATCGGTTTTTGCACGAAGGTGTTCCTATCGAGGAAGCAAAGAACGAGCTGTCCCTGAAGTACGGACATTTTCGTCAGGCCGACACGGGGATCCTCGACGGGTTCTTCGACAAGTATCTTGAAGACAACGCGGTGGAACCCATGCCATTCCTGGAATGGGTCGAGACGAAATACGATCCCGACAATCTTAGGCGCAAGTTTCGTTCAAGGGGCTGGGCCAATCGCTTGGTCGATAGTGTCTTGCGCCGAGAGTAGCAGACCCGCCGAAGCAGAATTCTTTTCAACACTGCAGCACCGAGTTTGCAGAACGCGGACCGCTCGGTCACGCCCGGCGATGATCCTAAACCGAGGCCGGTGATAACTTAAGACATTCTATCCTCGGCATCAGGCACTGGAGTTTCATCTTCTGGCTCCAACAGTCGGTGAATGTGCACCACGAAATAGCGCATCATTGCGTTGTCGACCGTGCGCTGCGCGACAGCCTTCCACGCCGCATAAGCTTCAGCGTAATTCGGGTAGATTCCCACGATGTCGAGCGCGTCCAAGTTCGAGAACTCAACGCCATCAAGCGATGTTAGCTCTCCGCCGAATACGAGGTGCAAAAGCTGTTTGGGCGGCTTGTTCTTGTCGCTCATTGCGCATTGGTCCTGTTTGTTGATCGTACTTGGAATGACCGATTGGTTGCCATTTCGAGCTTGGCTCGACGATCTGGTTACGTCGAATCCGGGGTGGCGCTCAAGCGAAGAGGGCACTTCATTCGTTACCTGCGTCAATGCGGCTCAACAGTCGTGCTTGCAGCGCAGCACCTAGCTGAGGCCGGCCAGCCACGACAGTGTCGTATCGCCCACGAGACCAAGGAAGATTGCAAGTCCAACATCGCGGTTGGAGCGGAAACGCCTCAGGCAATTTTGGGCGTCTGCGATGTCCAAGGTCGAAACCTGCCATGCCAATTGGAGTGAGACCAAGATGATGACGGCGAAGTAGATGAGGTGCGTTCCCGAAAGGAGACCCGCAATCATCCAAAGCACAACGGCACCTGCATAAAGACCGCCGACCCACGCTGCCGTGTCGCGGCCGAACTTTATGGCCGTCGATTTGAGCCCCAGCATCAGGTCGTCCTCCTTGTCCTGATGGGCATAGATGGTGTCGTAGCCGATCGTCCAGAGCACGGAGCCCGCGTAAAGAAAAATGGCAGGAAGTCCGATCGTTCCGGTGACCGCACTCCAGCCGACAAGCGCACCCCAATTGAAGGCAAGTCCGAGTGCGATCTGCGGCCAATAAGTGTAGCGCTTCAAGAAGGGATAGACGGCGACCAGAACGAGAGAGGCCATACCCAGCCAGATGGTGGAGGTATTGAATTGGAGAAGGACCACCAGTCCAATCAGCGAGCAGATAACGGCAAACCCAAGCGCTTCCCATGGCTTGATTTGGCCTGACGGGATCGGCCGGCTCGCTGTCCTGGCCACCTGGGCATCAAAATCACGATCGATGTAGTCGTTGTAGGCACATCCGGCTGCGCGCATGGCTATGGCGCCGACGGCAAACAGCGCCAGATACCAGAGGTTGGGAAACGGCTGCCCTTCCCAGACGCTTGCCAGGCCAATGGCCCACCAACACGGCAATAACAGGAGCCAGAATCCGATCGGCCGGTCCAGTCGTGCCAGTCGAAGATACGGCAAGGCATAGGCCGGGGCGTACCGGTCGACCCAGTTGTCGGTGGTCGCATCAGACACGTGCGTGTGTGCCGGCTTTAAAGGGTGAGGCTCAAGCGCCATAGCGATCAATACGGGGATTGCGTGTTCGCCACGACCCTAGCCGGGGGCACCCCGTGGGGCAATCACTGCGGTTGGGAGACGGGCACTGACACCAAGCTTGGCGGCTTTGAGATGGATGGAGCAATTGCTTCGGCCGGATCTTGCGTCCTTATCGCCATGGGCTAAGAGGACACATGGCAATGCGCGACCATCAGGGGCCCCGCCTATTCGTCGAAGACGATTTGAGTGCTGACGCCTCCGTCACGTGTGGGGACGCCCAGGCCAATTACCTCTTGAACGTTATGCGGCTGCGCGCAGACGATGAGGTTCTTTTGTTTAACAGTCGCGACGGAGAGTGGCGCGCACGCGTTGGGGAAGTCTCCAAGCGCCGCTGCGTGCTCGTGTGTGTTGCGCGCACGCGCGCCCAGGCGGCCGGCCCAGACGTTCACTATCTTTTTGCGCCGCTCAAACATGCGCGCTTGGACTACATGGTTCAAAAGGCCACTGAGATGGGGGTGGCGAAGCTGTGGCCTGTCCTAACGCGCCACACGAATGCTGCCCGCGTGAACGTGACGCGCATGCAGGCCAATGCCGTTGAGGCTGCCGAGCAGTGCCGGATCTTGTGGGTCCCTGAGGTGGCCGCGCCGGTGAAGCTTGAGGCTCTGTTGCGCGATTGGGATCCCGATCGACGCATCATTTTTTGTAATGAAGCAGCCGAGGTGACGAGCCCGCTGACGGCCCTTTCCGATCTTACGCCGGGTCCGCTTGCAGTACTGGTGGGACCGGAAGGCGGATTTGATCCAGGTGAGCGCGAACAACTGAGCGCATCACTGTTTGCTGTGCCCATCTCGCTTGGGCCACGCATTATGCGTGCGGACACCGCTGCTGTTGCAGTGCTTGCTCTCGTCAATGCCGTGTTGGGTGATTGGAAGTGACAGGCAGGGCCTGCACACAGGCGCTGACCAGGTGCGCACGCCGCCTGCGCGAGAGTTGACGCAGGCGGCGTTGAGTGTCTGCTGCCCTATCGGATCTTCGCCTCCTTGCACCGTTCTTAGCGTGCGTTGGTGTAAGGGGTAGCGGTGAGGGTTACGAGCACTTGCCTTCGAGTTTGTCGAGGGCGGCATCGTAAGCGGAACCATCTTCGCCCTCGGGGTCGAGATCACCTCCTGCGTCGAGCGCCTTTTGCATGTCAGGGCCGAGCGCGGTCATGTAGCCTTCGATCTTCTTGTCGAGTGCCTCCATGGCGGCGTCGTCATCAGAGTCTCCGGCCGAATCCATCGTCGCGGTCATTTCGCAGAAGGTCTTGAGCTTGGCAGGATCGGCACCAACTTGCTCGAACGTCTTGATCGCGCTCTCGACGACT
Organism: uncultured Hyphomicrobium sp.; assembly: GCA_964620915.1. GTDB lineage: Bacteria > Pseudomonadota > Alphaproteobacteria > Rhizobiales > Hyphomicrobiaceae > Hyphomicrobium_A. Next base: position 24,400 of record CAZUKP010000012.1, read on the forward strand.
GCGCTAGCGGCCAAGGCCGGTACGATCAGAAGACCGCCGATGGCGGTGGCGGTCAGTAACTTTTTCATTCTGTTCTCCTCCGATTGGACGTCATGCAAAGAGTGTATCGGCCACAGGAAAATTCCCGTTTTCGTTCGATTGACGCGCTTGGTGTCCGGTTACAAGCATTTGTGACTGCCGGCGCGGCCAAGCGAGCGACACGCCGAATACCAGACCGCTATGAAATCGTTATCGGCAATCTGGCGTTTTTTGTGGTCCGAGCCCCAGTACTTGGTGGGCCCCCTCCAAGTAGATCCTGGGAATCGCGTGCCTGCAGCAAGGATACGCTTTGGCAAGCGTCGGCAAGGGTCCCCTTCGGGTGCTGGAGCGGCCATGGTCGTGGCCCGGCGTCGTTTCAAGGCTTGTCCGCTCCCATGGGGAAGGTCATAAACGCTTTAATTTTCTCACGCCGCCCCCCGTTTACCGAGGCTCCACATGTCGACTCGTCAAGAAGGCGCGCAAAGCCTCGCCGTGCGGTCTCGGGACGATCTGGTCCACTGGCTGGCTGACGGTGCGAAGTCGCGCGACCGTTGGCGGATTGGAACCGAGCACGAGAAGTTCGTCTTTCATACTCATACGCTGAGTCCGGTCCCCTATGAAGGCGAGCGCAGCATCAGGGCGTTGATGCAGGCGCTCATCGACCGCTTCGGCTGGGAGCCCATCCAAGAGGGGGCGAACATTATTGCGTTGAAACGGCCCGACGGTGCGCCTGGCGGGACCATAAGCCTTGAGCCCGGCGGCCAGTTCGAGTTGTCAGGCGCTGCGTTGTCCACGCTTCATGAGACGGCCGATGAAACGCACGAGCACTTGCGCGAAGTGTTGACGGTTGGCGAGCCGCTGGGCATCGGTTTTCTAGGGCTCGGGTTCTCGCCGAAATGGACTCTGGCTGAGACGCCCCGGATGCCGAAAGAGCGCTATGGGATCATGACTCGCTTCATGCCGTCCGTGGGGCAGCGCGGCCTCGACATGATGTACCGGACGGCGACCATCCAGGTGAATGTCGATTTCGCTGACGAAGCCGACATGGTCCAAAAGTTGCGGGTCTCACTGGCATTGCAGCCGATCGCAACGGCGCTGTTTGCGGCCTCCCCGTTCACCGAGGCGCGTCCCAACGGTTTCAAGTCGCTGCGTAGCGAGGTTTGGCGGCAAACGGACCCGGCGCGCACCGGCATGTTGCCGTTCGTCTTCGAGCCCGGAATGAGCTTTGAGCGCTATGTCGACTATGCGCTCAGCGTGCCGATGTATTTCGTTTTCAGGGACGGGCGCTATTTCGACGCTTCGGGCGCCTCGTTCAAGGACTTCATGGCGGGCCAATTGCCGGGTCTTCCAGGTGAGCGCCCGACACTCGATGATTGGTCCGACCATCTGACCACGCTCTTTCCTGAGGTCCGCCTCAAACGCTTCCTTGAGATGCGCGGAGCCGATGGCGGTCCCTGGCAGCGCATTTGTGCCCTTCCGGCCCTTTGGGTCGGCCTTCTCTACGATCAAAGTGCTCTTGATGCTGCCTGGATGCTCGTCAAGGACTGGTCGGCCGAGGAGCGCGAGGACTTGCGGGCAACCGTGCCGCGCCTGGCGTTGGAGACACCATTCCGGCATACAACGGTGGGGGAGATTGCCAAGGAGGTCCTGGGGATAGCGCGCCAGGGGCTTAGCAGGCGGCAACATACCAATGCCGCGGGCGAGGATGAGACGATCTACCTGGAGTCGCTGTTTGAGATTGTTGCGAGCGGGCGCACGCTCGCCGATGAACTGCTGGAACGGTTCGAGGGCCCCTGGAGGCGCAATATCGACCTTGTCTTCGAGGAATACGCGTTCTAGAGCATTAGCGCTGTGGTTCAGCTTATGTTCATCGTTAGCGGCGTTAGTTGCGCGGTGGGGATTCGTGAGGCGATTCTTCTTGGAATATGTTTTCAACGGAGCATTGCCACTGCGCAAACCATCGAGTTGAGCGGAGACTTGGCGTGGCCGATCGCAAGATGAGCTGGGTTTTGGCTGTTGCCGCCGTCGTCGTGGCGCTCGTTGCTGCGACCGGGCTGGTGGTAATTGAGCGCGCCTTCGCGGACGGTTGTGGATCGCGCTGCAAAGACGACTACAGCCAATGCAGGATGGCAACGAAGGGCTCCGAATCCTGCGAGAAGAAATTCACGAAATGTCTGCAGCGTTGCATCAAGAAGAACTAGCGCGCGACGCGATTTGAACTTTCCTCCCCAACGATCAAGACAGCAAGCCGGCGCGGACCGTGTGCACCCATGACGATGTGCCCGCCAATGTCTCCGGTGCGTGAAGGACCCGAGATCATGTTGAGCGTGCGAGGCAGGTGCGACTTGCCGAACTCTTTCATGACAAGCGCATAGCCATCCTCATAGCTGCCCACGATCGACTCCCTGCCCACGACAATGACGTGAGTGTCTGGGAGGAACGCCAGCGTTACCGGATTTTCTGCGCCTGAGGCAATCATCAACGTGCCGGTCTCGGCCACCCCGGCTGCTGCGCGCGATAGGCCGACAGGATCGTCCGGATCCGCCCGACCAGACTGGCGTGTGAGGCCCGGAGCGGAGTGCCACGGAAGAGTTGCAAGAAAAGGATCGGTGCCCATGCGCGCAAAGGCCGGGAGGTTCTCGCTGCGCAAATAGTCGGCAATGGCGTTTGGGACGCCGGCTGCCGCCGTCACCTCCAAGACCGTGGCGTTTTGAGTGGCAAGAAAAGACTTGAAGAGATCTATGAGCTCGTTGCGTGGACGGTTCACACGCGCTGGAATGATGTGCTTGGGCGGACTTGCAAGGCGTGCGTTGACGGCGTCGCGACGCGCTCCATTCGCGCGACCGGCGGGCAGCGCTTGGCGTAGCCGGGCAAGGATGGCGTCACGGCTCATCGTTTGCCTCCGCCACGTTGGCGCGCCCACTGTGCTTGGAACGTTTGCCCTTGCGGCGCCGGGAAATCGCGGTTGCGCGTCCATGCCGACGCGAACGGCAGGTGCTCGAGGTGCCCTTTAGAGCGTCCCAGCACCGCGAGGATCGCCACCATGCTGCGTGCGGCGGTCCGATAGAGGGCTGGCCGCTTTGCGAGGGCTGCCCACACGCGCAACGCGGCGCGGTTGCGCCAGGACGTGTCTTGATCAAACGCTTTCTCTCGCCAGCGCCGCATGAGTCCAACCAGGGGAATCTCGACGGGACAGACGTCTTCGCATTTGCCGCAGAACGTGGATGCCTGGGGCAGGTTCGCTGCGGCGGAGAGCCCGACAAGTGCCGGCGTTAGGACGGCACCAATCGGTCCGGAGTAGACGGAGCCGTAAGCATGCCCGCCAATCGCCCCGTAGACAGGGCAAAAATTCATGCACGCGCCACAGCGAATGCAGCGCAGGACATCTCGGTACTCTGACCTCAGCAACTCGGAACGGCCGTTGTCCAGGAGGACGATGTGACAGGCTTCGGGTCCGTCCGGATCGGCAGGTCTCTTCGGGCCGGTCGTGATTGTTGTGTAGGTCGCAATCTCCTGGCCAGAGGCTGAGCGTGCCAAGATGCGAAGCAAGGCCCACCCATCCTCCAGCGTCGGCACGACCTTCTCGATCGAGGTGAGCACAATGTGCACTTTGGGCAGCGATTGGGTGAGGTCGCCGTTGCCTTCGTTCGTCACTAGGATCGCCGATCCCGTTTCCGCGATAAGAAAATTCGCACCCGTAATTCCGACATCTGCGCCGATGAACTTGTCGCGTAACACAGTGCGCGCTTCACTCACGAGGGCTTCTGGAGTGGAAATGTTGCGCCCAGGTTCCAACTCGCGGTGATGGTGTCGGAAGGTTGCTTCGATATCCGATGGCCGCACGTGGATGGCGGGAGCCATAACATGACTCGGCATTTCCTTGCGCAGCTGCACGATATACTCGCCAAGATCGGTTTCAACGACATTGAAGCCCGACGCCTCAAGATCTGCCAAAAGACCAATCTCCTCGGAGACCATCGACTTGCCTTTCGTAACGAGGCGTGCACCCGTCTCCCGGCAAATGTTCCCAATGATGTCGCACGCCTCTTGGGCGGTAGACGCCCAATGAACGTGTGATCCTGCGGCCAGCGCGTTGTTTTCGAAAGCCTCTAGGTAGAGGTCGAGGTTGTCGAGCACGTGATCCTTGATGTTGCGTCCGACCCGCCGCAATGCCTCGAATTCGGGAAGAGCAGCCTTGGCGCGTTCGCGTTTCGCAGCCAGCCCTTTCGGCAACTCGGCCAAGGCGTGCTGGAGGGCGCTATCACCAAGAGCTGCAATGGCGTTGGATGCGAACTCTTCAGGCGTTGGCTTTACAGATGGCATGTCAGGGTTGCTTTCCTGGCCAACAGATCGGGGGGGCATCCATCTCGCCAGCCAGCACCTCGGCAACGTGACGGCAGCCCGTGCCCGAGTCGTCGCGGCTGAGCTTGCCCGCAATGTTCATCAGGCACCCAAGCTCGCCCGCAAGCACGAGGTCAGGACCAACTGCATCGATGCACGCGGTTTTCTTCGCGGCAATTGCGGCAGAAAGCTCTGGAAACTTGACGGAGAACAGGCCGCCGAATCCACAGCAGACTTCACAGTCGGCCATTTCGACCAGTTCGAGTCCGGGGACCGATTCAAGCAGCTTTCGTGCCTCCATCTTGATGCCAAGCTCTCTAAGGCCCGAGCATCCGTCGTGGTAGGTCACGCGGCCCTCGTACGTGCCGGGAACCGAGGTGATGGCGCACACGTTGACCAGAAACGACAACAGCTCATGAACGCGTTCTGAGAATGAGCGCACTTGTAGTTGTGCTTCTTCGTCATCGGCCAACAACTCGGCATAGTGCCGCTTGAGCATGGCCGCGCACGAGCCCGATGGCACAACGATGAAATCGAAGTCCTCGAACGCAGCGATCGTACGCTTTGCCAATGCCCTAGCGCTCGCGGTATCGCCGCTGTTGTAGCCCGGCTGGCCGCAGCACGTTTGCGCGCCGGGCACCGCGACATCACAGCCCGCGGCTTCAAGCAGGCGGACCGCGGCAAAACCAACAGAGGGACGCATGAGATCGACGAGGCAGGTAACAAAAAGGCCGACCCGCGTTTTCTTGGATTGACCTTCTGTCATCAGGGATGCCCGCCTAAGGTAGCGGCGCGCAAACGTCACGCCATCCTGCAAACGTGCCTAGCGCTGGGCCTTCATGAAGGCAATTATGTCTTGGACCTGCCCTTGATCCTTTACGCCGGCAAAGACCATGACGCCGTTTGGAAGGAACGTGTCAGGCGACTCAAGATAAGCGGCAAGCTTTTCGTCGGTCCAGACAAGCCCGTTTGCTGCGGCCTTCTTCATTGCGGTGGAGTAATTGAAGCCAGGGACAGAGGCGGCCTTGCGTCCAACAACGCCAGTAAGGGCCGGACCAGCTTTGTTACGAGCGCCGGGGCCGATCTGGTGGCAGGCACGGCAGCGGTTGAAGGCCTGTGCGCCCCGTTGGACGTCTTGCGACCAGGTTGGCGAAGCGCCAGCAATCATGGCGATGAGGACCGCCAAACCTCCCGTCAATTTCATGCTTTCGCTCCCAATCACGATCTCATCTGAACAAGTGCTGTGCCTGCCACCAAGTTAGCACGGACGCAGACGGCGAAAATTGGGTCCGAGACGAACTTGGGCCTGAAAATGTTCATCGCGCGCGTGCAGAGGCGGTTTGCCTGGCGGAGTGGCGGCTGCCGGCAACTTTGGTCGACGGTTGCTCAGCGGCTGCATCAAGGTCTCGATCCCAATAGGGCTCCGCCCCGAAGATATCGGCTAGGAATTCAATGAACACGCTGACCCTGGAAGGGACGAATTCGCGACAAGGGTACACCGCATAAATTGCGACGTTCGATGACCCTCGGTATTGCGGCAGGACCACCTTGAGCTTGCCGCTCTTCACATCGTCGCCGATGTCCCAAGTGGAACGAAGACCAAGTCCAATGCCGCTGACGATTGCTTCGCGGATCAACTCGCCTGAATTCGATCTGATGTTTCCCCGGACACGAAATTGTCGCTGCCCCTCGGGGCCTTCGAGGCGCCACACGTCCTGCGCACCGGCGCAGAGACAATTGTGCCTGTCGAGGTCGCCAAGCGTTGTTGGCACACCGTGCTTCTCCAGGTAGGCCGGCGCTGCGCAAATCACCCGATTGTTCGGAGCAATCTTTCGCGCCACGAGTGAGGAGTCTTCAAGTTCGCCGATTCGAATGGCGAGGTCGAAACCTTCGCCGATGATGTCGACAAAGTGGTCGGTCAGATGAAAGTCGACTTCAATGGCCGGATAAGTTTCGAGGAAGCGCTTGAGGTGTGGCGCCACATGCAGCCGGCAGAATGTCGTCGGCGTCGTAATTTTGAGAGCGCCACGCGGCTTGGCGTTGCGGCGGCTTACGAATTCCTCTGCTTCCTCGCACAGGCTCAGAATGTCGAGGACGCGCTTGAAATAGCCAGCGCCGGTTTCCGTCAGTGTGAGCTGCCGGGTTGTACGCTGGAACAAGCGGGCGCCCAGCTGCTCCTCAAGCTGGCTGATCCGTTTCGAAACCACAGCCGGGGACAAGCCCATCTCGCGACCGGCGGCGGACATGTTGCCGGTCCTTGCCACGCGTGCGAAGATGTCGAGGTCACTTAGGGCTGTCACTTCAGATCCTTCGAGTGAAGCTTTGATCGTCCGCTATCACTCTTCAAATGTTGTGGGTTCGCTTGGTGGCTAGCGGGCGGGTGTCGGCGGGTGCTTGAAGTTGCCATGCTGTTGCGCTGTGTTGTTTTGATGCCTACTACATTCCGCGCACTTACTCCAAAAGCAAATGTGTCGAACGACGTCGGGCGGAACTTGAGTCAGGAGAAGTGGGGATGACGCTATCGAAGTTGCCTGATCCCGACCAGAAGGTACTTGCACAGCGCGACACAATCGTGCGGGACTTGGAGCAGCTTGTTGGCGCGCGCGCCGTAATCTCGGACGAGGAAGGGCGCCGCGCCTTTGAATCCGACGCGCTGACGGCGTACCGGCGAGTGCCACTCGCTGTCGTCCTGCCAGCTTCTACTCAAGAAGTTTGTAAGGTTCTCAAGTACTGCCACGAGCGCAGACTTAAGGTTGTGCCGCGCGGAGCGGGAACATCGCTTTGTGGTGGTGCTCTTCCCGCAGAGGACGCCATCGTCCTTGGAGTTTCGAAATTGAATCGCGTTCTGGATGTAGATTTCGACAATCGCACCATCAGGGTTGAAACGGGAATTACCAACCAGGCGATTTCTGACGCGGTGGCGGCCGAAGGCTTCTTCTACGCACCCGATCCCTCAAGTCAGCTCGCCTGCACTTTGGCCGGCAACCTGGCGATGAATTCCGGCGGCGCTCACTGTCTGAAATATGGTGTGACAACGAACAATGTTCTGGGGCTGCGCATTGTCTTGATGAATGGAGAGGTCGTTGAGATCGGCGGCCCCCATTTGGATGCCGAAGGCTACGACTTGATGGCGCTGATCATCGGTTCCGAAGGCCAATTCGGCATCATCACCGAAGCCACGGTGAGGATATTGCGCAAAGCAGAAGCTGCCAGACCCGTGCTGATGGGTTTTGCAAGCAGTGAGGCGGCGGGGCAGTGTGTTGCCGCCATCATCGAGTCGGGGATCATACCCGTCGCAATCGAATTCATGGACAAGCCTGCGATCGAGGTCGCCGAGGAATTTTCCAAGGCAGGTTACCCGCTCGATGTCGAGGCGCTGCTGATCATCGAGGTCGAGGGCTCGGAAGACGAAATTTCGCGGCAGCTGCGCGCTATCGCCGAGATCGCCAGGCCGTTCTATCCCTCGGTGATCGAGGCAAGCTCATCGCCTGAACAAAGCGCCAGGATTTGGAAAGGCCGCAAAGCGGCATTCGGCGCCATGGGCAGAATCTCTGACTACTACTGCATGGACGGCACGATTCCTCTGAGCCGGCTCGCCGAGGTTCTGACCAGGATCGCGCAGATCTGCGGGCAACACGACTTGAGAGTCGCCAACGTTTTTCACGCAGGCGACGGGAACCTGCATCCGTTGATCCTTTATAATTCCAACGATGAGGACGAAACGCGTCGTGCAGAATTGGCAGGGTCGGAGATATTGAAACTCTGCGTTGCGGTCGGTGGCTGTCTGACGGGTGAGCACGGCGTAGGCATCGAAAAACGCGACCTCATGTCCGTTCAGTACACCCAAGAGGATCTGAACGTGCAAATGCGTATTCGCAGTGTGTTCGATCCCGACTTGCTGTTGAATGTGGGCAAGGTCTTTCCTCTTGATGCGGGCGAGAAGTCCGCTGCTGCGGAAGCGGCGTAAGGAGATCCGGTCTTGAGCGAATTGCTGAGACCTGCCGCCGACTGGGAACTCCAGCAGATGGTGGCCGGTTGTATTGAGCGGGGGCTGCCCATCGAGATTATCGGCTCGGGCTCCAAGCGCGCGATCGGCCGTCCGATCGACAGCGCGATAACGATCACCACGGCTTCGCTCAGGGGCGTTGCTCTTTATGAGCCCGGCGAGCTGGTCATGTCGGCCCGAGCGGGCACACCGCTGTCGGAGGTCGAGGTTGGGCTTGCCGCGCGCGGTCAAATGCTTCCCTTTGAGCCGATCGACCTTGGGCCGACGACGGGAGGTCCGCAGGGCGCCCAAACCATTGGGGCCGTTTTTGCGGCCAATCTTTCCGGCTCACGGCGCATCCAATACGGTGCGGCCCGCGATCACATGCTGGGCGTCAAAGGCGTCAATGGCCGGGCAGAACTTTTCAAGGCTGGCGGACGCGTCATGAAGAACGTGACGGGCTATGACGTCTCGCGGGGGCTTGCAGGAAGTTGGGGTACGTTAGCCGTGCTTACGGAGGTCACATTCAAGGTGCTCCCATGGCCTGAGAGTTCAGCGACCATAGTCTATGTTGGTCTGCCCGATGACCTGGCGATCGAGCTTCTTTGTGCCGCGATGGGCCAGCCCCTTGAGGTTTCGGGCGCTGTGCATTTGCAGGCCTCGGTTGCCGGCCGACTTGAACATCCTGGGTTGAGGGAAATGGGTAAGTCCGTGACAGCAATGCGCATTGAGAATTTTGCGTCCGCAGTCGCGAGCCGCAAGGAACGCCTGAAAGAGGCGCTGAAGGTCTATGGTAAGGCGTTCGAACTCGACCACAGGGAGTCGCTGGAATTCTGGGGAGAGCTGCGGCGGTTGTCGGTCATGCCTTATCGACCAACCCTGCTTTGGCGAATTTCAACGAAGCCGACGACGGCGCCGAAACTTGTTGCCGCCATCAAGCGCTATATGCCGGCTGAGGCCCTCTACGATTGGGCAGGCGGCCTCATCTGGCTTGAGGTGCCCGCAACCGCCGATGCCGGTACGGCCGAAATCCGTCGTGTCGTTGCGATTCATGGCGGCCATGCAACTCTCATTCGCGCTGAGCCCAATGTTCGGGCCTCTGTAGAGGTGTTCCAGCCGTTGAGTCCGGCAGTGGAACGCTTGACGCGCGGGCTTAAGGAAGCCTTCGATCCTGCTGGGGTGCTCAATCCCGGCCGGATGTACGCCAACGTTTGAGGGCAACCTGCGCACATGCAGACAAATTTCACGCCTGAGCAGCTCGCCAATCCGCGCATTGCGGAGGCCGACAACATTCTGCGCCGCTGTGTCCATTGCGGGTTGTGTACGGCCGTTTGCCCGACGTACGTCTTGCTCGGTGATGAGCGCGATAGTCCGCGCGGGCGCATTTATCTGATCAAAGATATGCTCGAGGGTAGCCGCCCGGCGAGCAAGGTGGTGCAAACGCATCTCGACAGGTGCCTTTCTTGCCTCTCGTGCATGACGACCTGTCCCAGCGGTGTCGACTATATGCACCTCATCGACATGGCGCGCGGATATACCGAGCAGACGCGTAGCCGCAGTCTCAAAGATCGCATCGTACGCAATGTGTTGGCGGGCGTGCTACCGCGCCCGGAAGCCTTCCGCTTCGCGATCAAACTCGTTCCGCTCGGGCGGCCCTTCGTGAAGCTCATGAAGCGTTTGGGTCTGAAAGAGTTCGCCGCGATGATTGAGCTGGCACCGGCCGTGCTGCCGCCGACGTCGAAGTTCGAGGGACCGGGAACCGCGGTTACGGACGAGGAGCGCCGCGCCCGCGTGATCCTCTCGGTAGGCTGCGTGCAGCAGGTGCTGCGCCCCGGCATTCACGACGCCACGATCCGCCTGCTTGCGCGTCGCGGTGTCGATGTCGTGGTCTCGCCCGGTGCCGGCTGCTGTGGGGCGCTGACTTACCACCTCGGCAAGGAAGACTCCGCCATCGCCTATGCCAAGCGCAACGTCGACGCGTGGTCGAAGGAGCTGTCCAAAGGGCCGGTCGATGCGATCATCTCGAATGCGTCGGGGTGCGGTACGACGGTCAAAGACTATGGCCACCTGCTGCGCAACGACACCCAGTATGCTGCGCGGGCGGCGCGCATTTCCGAGCTCGCCAAGGATATCAGCGAGTTTCTCGGCCAATATGACCTCGGTCCACCCATGCGCTGGTCATCGCTGCGCATCGCCTATCATCCTGCCTGCTCGTTGCAACACGGACAGGGCATCGTGGAGGAACCCAAGTCGCTACTGATCAAGGCAGGCTTTAGCGTGGTCGACGTGGCGGAGGGGCACATCTGTTGTGGTTCGGCGGGAACCTACAACATCCTGCAGCCCGAGCTGTCGGCGGCCCTGCGCGATCGCAAGGTGACGAACATCAAGGCCGTGAAGCCCGATCTCGTCACCACCGGCAACATCGGTTGCATCACGCAGCTCGAAGGCCAGCTTGACGTTCCCGTCACGCATACGGTGGAGCTGCTCGACTGGGCCTATGGCGGCCCGGTGCCGCGCGGGCTGGAAGGTCTCGTGAGGTTCGTCTCCAACGTGCCCGAGCCCAAGCGGCGCATCGAAGAATTCATCCGCGCCTGAGCGCACATCGGGAGCGGTTTTGGCTTCACAGCAGAATAACGAAACGGCCAAATCGTTGCCGGAGATCGACTGGCGCTCACTTAAGGGGCCATTCGACATCATTGGCGACGTGCACGGTTGCGCCGACGAACTGATCGAACTGTTGGACCGTTTGGGCTACGCGGTTGCCGTTGAGGGTGAGGGCGCCTCGAAACGTGTCGCAACGCGCGCACCCGCAGGACGCACCGCTTTCTTCGTTGGCGACTTCGTTGACCGCGGGCCCAAAAATTCCGACGCGATGCGCATCGTGATGGAGATGGCCGCGCGCGGCCAAGCCCGCGCCGTGATCGGCAACCACGACGACAAGTTCCTGCGCTGGCTCAAGGGTCATGACGTCAAGCTGGCGCATGGACTTGAAAAGACAGTTGCGCAGTTCGGCGAAGAGCCCGAGGAATTTCGCGCAGCGGCGCGCGCGTACCTGGAAGGCTTGCCGAGCTATGCCTGGCTTGATGAGGGCCGCTTGATCGTTGCGCATGCCGGCATCAAGGCGGAGATGATCGGGCGCAACACGACGGCGATACGCCACTTCTGCCTCTACGGCGACACCTCAGGCAAGAACGACGCGCAAGGCCTACCGGAGCGGTTCAACTGGGCGGCCGACTACGGCGGGGAGACGATGATCGTCTACGGTCACACCCCCGTTTCGGAGCCGGCATGGCAGGGCAATTCGGTGTGCATCGATACGGGCTGCGTGTTCGGTGGACAACTGACGGCGCTGCGCTGGCCGGAAAAAGAGATCGTGTCGGTGCCGGCCCGCGAGGATTATGCGGTGCTGCGCCGGGGCTTTGGCTTGCCTCCGCGGCGGCCCGCGAACGGGGATAGCTGAGGGTATCTTTCGCAAAGCCGTGTGGCGACGTTTGCGGGTCGGGGGCGATCCGCTATAAGGCACGTCCAAACAGCACAGCGCGATTTGCGCGATCAGCAATCATCATCCGATGGCAAAGCCGAAAAAAGATGCGCGGCCGGTGGCGCGCCTGCCGAAAGGCCTTCGTGACATCGAGGCGGCCGAGCTGCGCGCGCAGCGCGCGATGCTCGACAAGATCCGCGACGTCTATGAATCCTATGGCTTCGAGCCACTGGAGACGCCGGCGTTCGAATATACCGATGCGCTGGGCAAGTTCCTGCCCGATCAGGACCGGCCGAATGAGGGCGTGTTCTCACTGCAAGACGAAGACGAGCAGTGGATGAGCCTGCGTTATGACCTGACAGCGCCGCTCGCGCGCTACGTGGCGCAGAACTTCCAGACGCTGACCAAACCGTTCCGCCGCTATGCGGTGGGCAACGTGTGGCGCAACGAGAAGCCGGGGCCGGGCCGCTATCGCGAGTTCACGCAGTTCGATGCCGATACGGTGGGCACCGACAGCGTCGCCGCGGATGCGGAGATGTGCATGCTCGCCGCCGATACGATGGAGGCGCTGGGGCTCAAGCGCGGCGACTACGTCATCAAGGTCAATAATCGAAAGATACTGGACGGCGTCATGGAGGCTGCTGGGCTCGGAGGAGAAGGCAGCGCGGGCCAGAGGCTCATCGTACTTCGTGCGATCGACAAATTGGATCGTGTGAACTTTGACGGTGTTGAGCAACTCTTGGGCAAAGGTAGGAAGGACGAGAGCGGCGATTTCACCAATGGGGCCAACCTCTCTGCCGCCCAAATCAATCGAATTCTGGATTTCATGAAAGTCCGGGTTTTCGACGATAGCGTTGATGCTGAGCAAGATGCGAAGCGCCGAGGCGAGCTTCCGCCGGTGAAGTATGAATCGGGTGAGGCGACTTTTCCCAGCGATGCTATGTCGTTTTCGGCATGGGAAGAAGCCGTCGGTGACTCTGAGGTAGGTAAGGAGGGGGTCAACGAGCTGCGCGAGATCGCAGAGCTAGTTCGAGCTGCGGATTATGGGACCGGTCGAATCTATTTTGATGCATCTGTCGTTCGCGGCTTGGAGTACTACACAGGTGTAGTGCTTGAGGCTGACCTTACGTTTGAGGTGAAGGACGAGAAGGGCAATCTGGTCCGCTTTGGCTCGGTCGGCGGCGGCGGACGCTACGACGATCTCGTCGCGCGCTTCACCGGGCAAAAGGTTCCCGCCACCGGCTTCTCCATAGGCGTCTCGCGCCTGCAAGCCGCGCTGGCGGTTCTCAACAAGGACGCGCCCTCTAAGGCCGACGGCCCCGTCATCGTCACGGTGATGGAGAAGGAGCGCATCGCCGACTACCAGAAGATGGTGCAGGAGCTGCGCGGCGCCGGCATTCGCGCGGAACTCTATCTCGGCAACCCGAAAAAGTTCGGCAAGCAGCTCGAATACGCCGACAAGCGCGGCTCACCCTGCGTTGTCATCCAAGGCTCAGACGAGCGCGACGCCGGGCAGGTCACGCTCAAGGACCTGATCGAGGGTGCGAAGGCGGCTGCTGACATCAAAGACCATGAGGAATGGAAAGAGGCACGGCCCGCACAAGTCACCGTCGCTGCAGATGACCTCGTCAAAGAGGTCCGCAAGATCCTCGCCCGCCACGGCCTCTAGCCGAAACGCTCGCCTCAAGACCTATGATTGCCGGTTGACCCGCGCCGATAAGTCCGCATGCTGAGCGCGGCCATGTGAATTGGCACGCACCGTCATGGGAGGACACCATGAGTGATGAGGGCGCCGTCCGCAAAGCCGTCGATCAATGGTTCGTTATTCTCAATGCCATGCTGAACGGCGATCCCAGACCGCTCGCGGATCTTTATTCCCATGCCGACGACGTCACATACATGGGGGCCGAAGGCACGTACCGCATCGGCTGGGACGCGACCTATGCCGACTGGGCGGCACAGGCCGAAAAGTCGAGCGGTGGGAGCGTCGCAGGTGCCGACATTCACGTCGTCGTCGACGGCAACATGGCGACGGCCCAACACTACACAAATGGTTCGGTCAAAAAGCCTGATGGCGAGACGGCCGAGACGTCCGTGCGCGAGACAAGCGTCTTTCGCAAGGAGGGCGGCCAGTGGAAGATGATCGCCCATCACGCAGACGGGCTTCCCTATTGGGAGAAGGCGTTTCGCAAGGAGTGAGGCGATGACGGTCGACGACCTTGAGATTTTCAATCAGATGCCGTTCCTCTTCTGGGTTAAGGATGAGGAGGGACGTTATGTCTGGGGCAATAAGGCGATCTGCGATCTCGCCAAGCAGGACATCGTCGGCAAGAAAGACGCCGAGTTGCCCTGGTCCACTGATGCCGGGATGCTGCGCGCTGACGACAAAAAGGTTTTGGAGACCGGCGAACCATTGTTCGTTCATGAGACTGTCAACGATTCCAACCGCGGCAAGGTCACTCTAAGCGTGTGCAAATTCATCGGTGATCTGAATGGCAAGAAGCATGCCTTCGGTATCTCGTTCGTGATTCCCTAGCCCCTCTCAGAGACGCTGATGATGATCTTAGCGGTGCGCGGCTCTGGGGAATTGCGGCGTCGTTAAGCATAGGGCTACATTGGCGGGGCTCTCCACCTCGCCGTCCAAAACCGATGCTAGCAACGTTCCTACTTGCCCGGGACACAATGAACGGGTTCAATTATCAAATCGGGGCACGGGGCAAGCGCGCACCGCTCAACGCAAAGACGGGAGAATTCCAGTGATCATTCGCAAGCTTACAAGCCTGACGGCTTGTTTCGTGGTTTTGACGGCCGCTGTGTTGGTGAAACCAGATCCTGCAGCAGCGCAGTCGCCCAGGTTCTGCGATGGGTATGCGCGTGACTACGCCCAACGCAATTCACGTGGTCAGGTGATCGGCGGTGCGGCGATGGGTGCGATCGGTGGTGCGCTCCTTGGCGGAATTATCGGCGGTGGCCGGGGCGCGGGTACGGGTGCTCTGATTGGTGGCGGCACAGGCGCGCTCGTCGGCGGCGCGCAGCAATCGAATGATTACAACTCGCTATACTGGCGGGCATACAACCAATGCATGCGCCAGTAAGCCTTGGCAGATAATCCCGCTCCACGATCTCCAACGACACAACAAACCTTGTTGATAGGGAACTGACATGAAACGCATGCTCATCGCCGCCGCCGTATCTCTGCTGGCGCTCGCACCGGCTTCCGCTCAGGAAGAAGAAACAACGTCCGACTTGATGGTCATCTTCTTGGAGGCGGACCGGGACAACAACAAGGTCCTCGACAAGGGGGAGGTCCTGATTGTTGCGATCGAACAGTTCGATGAGGTGGATGTCGACAACGATGGCAAAATCGAGAAGGAAGAGGTCGACGACTTGGCCCTCGTTGAGGAATTCTCAGACAACGATACCAATAAGGACGGCGCGATCGAGATCGAGGAAATGATCAACGAGAAAGTGGACGACTTTAACGCGGCTGACAAAGACAACAGCGGCACGCTCAGCTACGAAGAGGTCGACGAAGCTTATGAGAGCCTCAAGACGCCTTAGAATGGTTGGAGCCTGAGAGATGGCTGACGCGTTTGCCACCGCCTCGCAGCTTGCGGGCAACGCGGCCCGGTTTGGCTGGTATTCCAGCATAAACTGGCTGGTGGGCCGCCAAGCGCAACAGTTGGGAAGCCGGCCGGCCTATCATCCAGAGCGGCCGGTGCCCTCTCGCGCAGAGCTGATGCGCGATCTGCGCGCGCTTTTTGTGCGCGATGCGAAGGCGGTTGGTGATGGCCTCTATCCGCCTACCGAGCCGGCTGGCTCGGTGGCGGACCACCTCCAGCAACTGCGCGCGATGTTTGCGGATTTGCCTGAGACCACGCGACGGCGCATGTCGCAGGATGCACAAAGTGCTGCAGAGCAGCCGGGTGCCGACAGCGTGCCCGACTACTACGCGCAGGACTTCCATTTCCAGACCGGCGGCTATTTGAGCGAGGAGTCCGCGCGACTCTATGACGTGCAGGTCGAGACGCTGTTCTATGGGTCGGCCGCTGCCATGCGACGTGCGGCCCTGGCGCCGATCGCCGACTTCATGCGCGGGCGCGATCAACGCACCATGAGTCTCGTGGACGTTGCGTGTGGAACGGGACGTTTCTTGCGCAATGTGCGGCTTGCCTACCCTGCGCTGCGCCTTAAGGGGCTCGATCTGTCGCAAGCCTACTTGGATGAGGCCCAACGGCATCTGGATGGGCTGCGGCCCGCCGCGTTCATTGCGGCCAACGCCGAAGCGATCCCGCTCCCCGATGAAAGCCAGGACATCGTCACATCGATCTTCCTGTTTCACGAGCTACCGGGCGACGTGCGCCGGCGCGTGACGGCAGAAATTGCCCGCATCCTCAAGCCCGGCGGCCTGTTTGTTTTTGTCGACAGCCTGCAGATGGGCGATCGCCCCGGCTGGGATGGCCTACTTGAAGCATTCCCCGTGCGCTTCCACGAGCCCTACTTTGCGCATTATGCGACGGATGATCTCGATGCGATATTTGCCGAGGCTGGGCTTGCGCACGAGTCGACGTCACTGGCGTTCATGTCGAAAGTCATGGCTCGGCGCAAAGGCTGATGGAATAGGTGCGCCGCTCAGCCGCACTGGGCGCGATGGCGAAGGATATGGTCAGCAAGAACGATTGCCATCATCGCCTCGCCGATCGGAACCGCGCGAATGCCGACGCAAGGGTCATGACGCCCCTTGGTGACGACATCGGTTTGCTTGCCCTTTTCGTCGATCGACTTGCGTGGTGTGAGGATTGACGAGGTCGGTTTCACGGCGAAGCGACAAACGATCGGTTGGCCGGTGGAGATGCCACCAAGAATCCCCCCGGAGTGATTGGTCAAAAAGTGGGGCTCGCCGTCTGGGCCCATGCGTATCTCGTCGGCATTTTCCTCGCCCGTCAGTTCGGCGACCGCCATACCATCGCCGATCTCAACGCCTTTGACGGCGTTGATGCTCATCATGCCTGCCGCAATGTCCTGATCGAGCTTGCCATAGATCGGGGCACCAAGGCCGGGCGGCACGCCTTCGGCAACCACCTCGATGACGGCTCCGATTGACGAGCCCGACTTGCGTACCTCATCGAGGTAGTCGGCCCATGCGATCGCCGTTGAAGGCACGGGGCAGAAAAAGGGGTTCGTGTCGACGGCGTCCCAATCCCATAGCGACCGGTCAACCTTGATGGACCCGATCTGCACCAAAGCGCCGCGGATCGTGACGCCAGGCATAAGCTTGCGCGCGATCGCGCCGGCAGCGACCCGCATTGCCGTCTCGCGGGCGGACGAGCGCCCGCCGCCGCGATAGTCGCGAATTCCATATTTCTTCCAATAGGTGAAGTCCGCGTGGCCCGGGCGGATCTTGTCCTTGATGTCGGTATAGTCCTTCGACCGCTGGTCCACGTTGTTGATGACGAGAGAAATGGGCGTACCCGTCGTAACCTGGCGGCCGGCTTCGTTGATCAGGACACCTGAATGGATCTCGACCGAATCAGGTTCCTGGCGCTGGGTGGTGAATCGCGACTGGCCGGGTCTGCGCTTGTTCAGAAAGCTTTGGATTTCTTCGGCCTCGATTGGGAGGCCCGGAGGGCAGCCGTCGATCACGCAACCGATTGCCGGTCCGTGGCTCTCACCCCACGTCGTCACACGGAATAGGTGACCGAATGTATTGTGAGACATCGCGAATCGGGTCCGGAGGGAAAGAGCCTGGGGACAACGAAGGTGCGCTTGCAACTGCCGCGCCGTACGCTGCCCATGTGTCAGTCTTAGGTGCGCTTGCGCCCCCCCGCAAGGCCCGGTGTCGGCAATTCTCGTGACAAGGTTGCATGATGCAGTTTAAGTGAGGTCAGTGCTGCGTCGCGATGCGCGACAATCGCAAGGAGGCTGCAACCACGGGCAACCTCACATTCAGATGTGGGGTACCCGCGAAAGACCGCCGCTTGGCGGGAAAACCACCGGTCGCCGATAGGCGCAAGGCCTCGGGACCACGGGTTGTCGCTAGCTGTTTTCATGCGTTACGGCCATTGGCCGCCAGTCGCTCGTCGCATGCGTTGCGTCGTGTTCGGACAAGCCTCGTTTGGGCTCGTCCGCCATAACGAGCTGCTCCTTTCCGGCGTGAGCAACCGGAGTCGAGTGGCCGTCAATCTGTCGCGTGGGAAGAGCCGGAGCAGCCGCTGCTTCGGCTCTTTTCTATTTCAGGAGTGCCGAAGCGGACGTCAGAGCCATTCGATCGCACCTTCGCGCAGAATAAGAATGCGGTCATGGGGAACTTCGAGCACGGGGATCGACTGCTCGTCGAGGCCGAGAATTTGACCCCTGAGAACGCGGCTAACGCCGCCATGTGAGACCACCACCGAGTCCCGCTCGACGTTGTTGAGCCAATCAACCGCGCGAACCATCAATTCCGCGTAGCTCTCTCCGCCTTTGGGTCGCCAGTTGAAGGGATCGCGCGAGCGCGACTTCATGCCTTCAGGGTCGACCTTAGGAAGTTCGGCGGCAAGCGTTCCTTGCCAGTCACCATAGTTGACCTCCAGGAGGCGGTCGTCGGTCGCATAGGTGTCCTCGTCGAGGCCCAACGTGGTGCGCACGATATGCATCGTCTCGCGCGCACGCGACAGTGGACTGGAGACAAACGCGGCGTCGGCAATTGCGGGCAGAAGCTTTTTCAGCGCTTCGCCGTTGCGCATCGCCTGGGCACGGCCCTGTTCGTTTATGGGGATATCTTCTTGGCCTTGGTAACGCCACTCGGCGTTCCAGTCCGTCTGACCGTGCCGGATGAAATAGATCTTTACGTTCGCGCGCATCGCGTCAGACCGGACAGGGTAGGTGCAGGGCTAACCTTGTCGGCGCACAGCAGGGCGCGCTATCCAGGACGAGGCTACCCCGCTGCGTCACCCATTCTCGCCCTTGACTACCGAAATGTCGGGGGCGTCCTCGTTCTTCATTCCCTGGACATGATACCCGGCATCCACATGATGAACCTCGCCGGTCACCCCGCGCGACAAATCCGACAAGAGGTAGAGGCCTGCGGCGCCAACGTCTTCAATCGTAACGGTGCGTCTCAAGGGAGAATTGTATTCGTTCCACTTGAGAATGTAGCGAAAATCCGCGATGCCGGAAGCGGCTAGCGTCTTGATCGGCCCCGCGGAGATTGCGTTGACGCGGATGCCCTTCTGTCCGAGGTCTGCAGCCAGGTAGCGAACGCTTGACTCAAGGGCTGCCTTGGCAACGCCCATCACATTGTAGTGGGGCATGACTTTTTCGGCGCCATAGTAGGTGAGCGTCAGCAGCGAGCCGCCAGCCGTCATAAGTTTCTCGGCACGGGCAGCCAGAGCCGTGAACGAATAACAGGAGATGCGCATCGTCTGGGTGAAATTGTCCTCGCTCGTATCGACATAACGTCCATCGAGTTCGGTCTTGTCCGAGAACGCAATGGCATGCACCAGGAAATCAAGGTGCCCCCACTTCTGCTGGAGCTCGGCAAAGACGGCATCCATCGATGCTGTGTCGGTGACATCGCAGGGCAGCACCATCTGCGAGCCAAGCTGCGAAGCCAATGGCCCGACCCGCTTCTTGAGCGCTTCGCCCTGATAAGTGAGCGCGATTTCGGCGCCTTGATCCGTTGCGGCTTTGGCAATGCCCCAGGCGATCGAGCGGTTGTTCGCCACGCCCATGATGAGGCCCTTCCGGCCGGCCATTAGGTTGCCCTTGGCAACCCCGGCGTTCGGCTCCGGTTCCATCATGAGTGCATCAATCCCTTGCTTTGCCAAACAGTTTCGGCGCGCATCCTACACAAATGCACCGATGGGTCCAGTTGGGCCGGTCGGGGGACCTGAGTCTGCAGCAATGGGTGTTAAAGCGCTGATCTGCGGCGGAGCAGCGTCCGGTCGGGGGCAGTGAGAAAGGGCGCGTACCCAGTTTCAGCCATCGAGTTGCCAGCGGCCATCGGGGAGGCGGCAGGCAATTCCTTCGACCCGTTTGGAGCGCTGGTCGCTGGCAAGTACAACAATGATATGGCGGCAGACCCTACCCGTACGATCTTTAAAGGAGCTGGTCGGGCGCACGGTGGCAGTGAGGTGTCCGTGCCAGCGGCGCCAAACGAAAGTCATGCCGTCACCAACTTCTGATAAGGCATATTGGAGGCGCTCCAGAGCGGCTATCTGGTCCCGCTCGTTGAGCTGGTGAGGGCGGGCAGGCATTGTCGTTGCCGCCGGACAAGCGCAGGTTTGCGCCTTCACGTTGCGATCGTCCGAGAAAGCATCGCCCGCACTGAGAAACATGTAGGCGATCAACAGAAAGGCAGTGACAGCAAAAGCCACTACGGTCTCGACTAAGAGAGACGAACCCATGACGCTTCACTCAACTCAATTTGACGCTACCTACCGCCGCACTGTGGGCGATACTCTTTCCAGTATGGGTCGCTGTGGTTAAGAGGTCCTGAA
The DNA here is from genome assembly GCA_964620915.1 of uncultured Hyphomicrobium sp. Classification (GTDB taxonomy): domain Bacteria; phylum Pseudomonadota; class Alphaproteobacteria; order Rhizobiales; family Hyphomicrobiaceae; genus Hyphomicrobium_A. The sequence continues at coordinate 44,705 of CAZUKP010000012.1, forward strand.
GATGTGAGCTGCGCGTGTCGCGGCGGTGCAGCGTTAGACGAGGTGTTAACTATTGACCAAGGACTCCGCCTCAAACCCTGAGAGGGAAAACAGCGCCCCGGAGCCTGGCGACTTTGCCGAGGCCGGCGAACCGTTCTCGTTGTTCGAGAAGTGGTACGGGGAGGCCGAGCGTCACGAGCAGAACGATCCCAACGCGATGGCACTCGCCACCGTTGACGCCGATGGGCTTCCAAATGTGCGCATGGTGCTGCTCAAGGGCCTTGATGCGGTTGGAAGTTCTGACCGCGGCTTCGTCTTCTACACCAATTATGAGAGTGCCAAGGGCCGCGAGATTCTCGCTGCGCCGAAGGCCGCTATCGTTTTTCACTGGAAGAGCTTGCGCCGGCAAGTGCGCGTGCGCGGGATCATCACGAAGGTGAGTTCACAGGAAGCCGACGCGTATTTTGCGACCCGCCCGCGGGGCGCGCAAATCGGGGCTTGGGCGTCTCAACAGTCTCGTCCACTCGAAAGCCGGTTTGCATTGGAAAAGGCCGTGGCACTCCAGGCTGCTAAGTTTCATATCGGCAAGGTCCCAAGGCCCCCACACTGGTCGGGCTTCCGGCTTTCCCCGCTGGAGATGGAATTCTGGTATGGCCGCGCATCGCGCCTGCACGAACGCGTGGCGTTCTGCCGGCAGACGACAGACGGTCGGTGGAGCAAGACGAGGCTCTATCCTTAAATGCCTCAGGCGAGGTGACCGTCCTTGCGCAGCCAGGCGTGCGTGCGATCGAGGGCGCGTTCGAGGCGGCCGAACAGATCACCGATTTGGTCCTCGGCGATGATCAGCGGTGGACATAAGCCCAGTGCATCGCCGCCAGCGGCCCGGGTGAGCAGGCCTTCTTCCTGCGCAAACGTGACAGCGGCAGCGCCGACGCCAAGACCAGGTTCGAAGCTTTGTTTGCTGCGCTTGTTCTTGACGATCTCAACGGCACCGATGAGGCCGATTCCCCTTGCTTCGCCAACGATCGGGTGGTCGCTGAACGCCCTGAGCCGCTTTTGAAAGACGGGTGCAATGCGGCCGACATGGCCGATGATGTCGGTTCGCTCGTAGATGTCGATCGCTTTGAGGGCGACGGCGCACGCCAAAGGGTGTCCCGAATAGGTGTGCCCATGGCCAAATAGGCCGACTTTCCCGGTCTCTGCAACGAGGGCCTCGTAGACCGCGTCGGGAATGGTGATTGCGCCCATCGGCACGTAACCGGACGTGAGCGCTTTGGCGAGGCTCACGGTGTCCGGCTGGATCCCGAAGGCTTCGCAACCAAACTGGGTTCCAAGCCGACCGAATCCGGTGATCACCTCGTCTGCGATGAAGGCGATGTCGTAGCGCGCCAGCACCGCTTGCACCTTCTCGAAGTAGGTTGGCGGCGGAACGACAACACCACCAGCGCCTATGACCGGCTCGGCCACGAAGGCGGCAATCGTCTCAGGATCCTCCTTGACGATCAGCGCATCCAGGTTGTGCGCCAGGCGCGTCGCATAGTCCTCGGGCATTTCGCCAGGCTCCGTGCCACGCCACGCATGCGGACACTCTGCGACCACGACATGCGCGGTTGGGATATCGAAGGCATGGTGATAGGCGGGCAGGCCGGCGATGGCCGCGGTCGCGACGCTGCTGCCGTGGTAGGCCCGATGGCGCGTGATAATCTTTTTCTTGCGGGGCCGGCCTCGAGCGTTGTTGAAGTGCCATTGCAGCTTGATCTGGGTGTCATTGGCCTCGCCACCTGAATTGGTGAAGTAGATCTTTGAAGCCGGCGCGGGCGAGATCTGTTTGAGCTTCTCCGCGAGTTCAATAGCCTGCTCGTGGCTGCGCCCGCCGAATAGGTGGGTAAACGACAGGCGGCGCATTTGCTCTTGCGCCGCCTCGATCAGCTCCTCGTTTGCGTGTCCCAGGGCCATGCACCACAGGCCTGCCAGCGCCTCGATATAGCGTTTGCCCTCCTGGTCGTAGACGTAGATTCCCTCACCACGCTCCAAGACGAGGGGGCCGGCTTCCCGGTGCTGCCCGAGATTCGTCGTTGGGTGCAGCAACGCCGCAATGTCGCGTGCTTCAAGGTTGCGCGGCGCTGTCATTGCGTTGAAATGCCTTTCTGTGGGGGGCTTCTATTTTTGGTCCGATTCTGAGCTATTGTCGGCGCCGATGCAAAGACAAGGGGGAGGTGCGGGCCAAATTGGTCCGGCTCAAGGCATGAAGCGGCTTATGCAATTGAACAACCGGCTTGAAACTTTGACCTGGGCTGCCGCGATGGGGCCGTGGCAGGCATGAGTTCTTTGTCGCTTGAAACCCCTTCATTCTCTGCGCGGTGGACGAGCCGGATCGCTCTTTTCTCGGTGGGCGTGCTCACCTGCGCCTTCGTCCTGCATCGGCTCTTCTCGATGCCGACACCGGTCGCCTTCAACCTGGGCATCGTCGCGTTCGCGGGTGCCGGATTGTCGCTTTTGCTGGCCTGCTTCGCAGCCATTGGGATTTGGCGAACGGGGCGACCTGGAACCTCTCGCGTCGTATTTGGCACTTTGGTGAGCCTTGCCCTCGTGTCGTGGCCGCTGGTTTATTTGCCGAACTATGAGCAGTTGCCCAATATCAACGACATTACGACCGATCCGGTGACGCCGCCGTCGTTCGGCTCGCTTGCGGCTTCGCGTGGTCCGAGCACCAATGGCACCGGGTATGCCGGCCAGCGGTATGCGCTCCAGCAGGCCGCCGCCTACCCGGACATCAAGCCCATCCTTATCAATCGGTCCAGTGAGGAGGCTTATGAACTTGCGGCCGACGCTGTCCGCCGTTTGAAGTTGGATGTGAAGCGTCAAAAGGCGCCGGATGCGGACAAGCAGCAGCCGGGCGTCTTGGAGATTGTCGACCGTACCATGATCGCCGGGTTCTATGACGATGTCGTCATCCGCGTTGCCGGCAACGACGAAAGCGCGCGCATTGATGTCCGCTCCGCATCGCGCTTCGGTCGACATGACCTTGGCCGCAATGCCGAGCGCGCGCGGTTGATCTTGACGGAAATCGTCACGCGTCTGGAGGCGGTGGTTCCCACGGCCAAGCCGAAAGCAGAGCCGGAAAAGGCGGAAAAGAAGAAGTCCGTCAAACGCAGGTCACGACGCAGTCGACGTTCGAGACGTCGTCGCAGGTGATCAGGCCGCGCTCGGCGAGGTGCTCCACATGCGCCTGCAGTGATAGCGTCGCCGCGGCGGCGATGTCCTCATCGAGGTCGCGATAAATCAGCGGAAGCATTTTGCTTATCGTGTTCGTTCCCTGCCGCACGGCTTCGAGAATGGCCTGCTCACGCCAACGCCGATGCAACAAATAGGCTTTGACCGTGCGACGCGGTTTCAGAACTCGCCCTCCGTGACCTGGCAGGTATACGTCGTCTTTGCGCTCAAGTAGCGCCTCCAAGGAGCGTAGGTAATCGGCCATCCGTCCCTCAGGCGGCGCGATGACGGAGGTGTTCCAGGCCATCACATGATCGCCGGAAAAGACGACGCCGCTATCGGCAAGCGCAAAGCACAAGTGGTCGGGCGCGTGTCCAGGCGTGTGCAGAGCTGACAGCTCCCAATCACCACCAGTGACGCGATCGCCGCCGGAGACGCCAACATCTGGCGTGAATCCAAGATCGATGAATTCCGAGCTGACTTCCTCGATTTTCCCCGACAGCGAACCAGACGAGGAATCCGCGCGTCCATAGGCATACGTCTTCGCGCCGGTGGCCGCCTGCAACGCCGCAACGCCGTCAACGTGATCGCGGTGCGCGTGAGTGATCAGGATGTGCGTGATCGGGCGGCCGGCTGCAGCCTTCAGGATGGCATCGCAGTGTGCGTCGTCTTCAGGCCCCGGATCGATAACTGCAAGTGACGATGAACCCACCAGGTAGGTGTTGGTGCCTTTGTAGGTGTAGGCGCCTGGGTTATTCGCGACGAGGCGCATGACAGCCGGGCCCATATCGCTCGGCTCGCCGTAGGCGAAGGCCATGTCTGTCCTGAAGTTCAGTCCGTTGCTCATAGCGGTTGATTTGGCTGCTGGGTTCGCCCAGGTCGGGCAAGGTTTCTGGCGGTATCGAGGGAAACTTGCTCAGCCGCCTGCTTGTTGCACCGCCGGAGCGAGATGTCCACTGAGGGCTCTCATTGCAAATAGCGCGCTCGGCGCGTCTGGTCGCCGCTCAGCGCACTCAAAGGCAGGGCAAGGGCGGCAGTGTGCAAGAACGAGTCACGTTATGATACGTTTCGTCGTCTCAACGAAGGGCACGATTTCGCAAAGGGGCGCGCATGCCAAGTTTTACGGTCCGTCGTGGTAAGCGCTATCGCGCGACAATCGCGCTTGGCCTCATAGAGCAGCTCGCAGACAATGGCATGATTGCGGCCAAGCTGCGCGACGCCGGCTTCGAGGCCGTATCCGTCTCAGGTGATGGCATGACGCGTTCTGCCGAAGCCCTCTGGCCGGGCGACGACACCAGCGCGCCACTGCCCTCGCAGGTCGTCGAGGTGGAAGAAATCAAAGAGGTTTAGCCTTAACGGCAGATTACGGCTCTGCCGCCGAGCTGCGCGTCTCAGATGTGTTCCTCCGCATGCGGTAAGTAGCAACTTTACGCGAGCTGAGGCGTTCTCTTGGACTCCAGTTGTCATCGTGTCGAGCCAAAGTCGAAAGACAGTGCGGGTTCAGAAAGCGAGCGGAGGCCCGTTTACGCCAAAGGAACAATTGGACAGGAAGAATAAGCGGCTATGATAGTGGCCCCTGGTTTAGAGTGGTGTCCATGTTTGCAAGACTTCTGATCCCCCTCGTCGCTCTTGTTGTTTCAGCGCCATTGGTGCTGGCGCCCGCGTGGGCCCAAGACGCGCCGGCTGCCGCTTCGACAGAAGAGGGCGCCCAATTTAGTAAAGAGCAGCTCGACCAGCTTCTGGCTCCGATTGCGCTCTATCCCGACGATCTTCTCACCAACGTGCTGACCGCCTCGACCTATCCACTCGAGGTCGTGCAGGCAGCGCGCTGGGTCAAGGAACCGGCTAACGCTAAGCTGAAGGGTGACGCGCTGGCGACGGCACTTGAGAAGCAGGATTGGGATCCAAGCGTCAAATCGCTGGTGCAATCTCCAGAAGTTCTGGAGATGATGAGCGCCCAGCTGGAGTGGATGCAAAAGTTGGGCGACGCGATGCTCGCGCAAGAGTCCGAAGTTTTGGCCGAAGTCCAAGTCCTGCGCGGAAAAGCCGAAGAAACCGGCAGCCTGAAGAGCAATGACGAGCAGAAAGTCACCACGAAAAGCGAGGGCGGCGAAAGGATCGTCTACATTGAGCCGGCCAATCCCGAAGTCGTCTATGTTCCCTACTACCGGCCGGCGGTTGTCTACGGCCCCTGGTGGTATCCCGCATATCCTCCTTACTACTGGCCGCCGCCGGCAGGCGGTGCGTTCGTGTCGGGGTTCTTTTGGGGCGTGAGCTTCGCTGTCGTTCCGCGGCTTTGGGGTTGGGGGCGCTGCGACTGGCGCGGAGGCTATGTCAACGTCAACGTCTACAAATACAATCGGATCAACGTCAACCGGGCCAAGATCAACTCCAACAGATGGCAGCACAACTCGTACCACCGGCGTGGCGTTCGCTACAACAACCCCAAAGTCCGCAACCAGTACGGCAGGGGCGGCCCGAAGGGTGGCCAGCAGGCGCGGCTGGATCATCGCGGTTACGGTCCTGGCAAGGGACCGGGTGGAAAGGGACCAGATGGGAAGCGACCTGGTGCCAAAGGACCAGGTGGCAAGGATTTCAAAGGCAAAGGGCCAGGCGGTAAGGGCCCATCTGCCAAAGGTCCGTCTAATAAGCGGCCATCGGCAAAGAGTCCCTCCAGGAAGAGTTCCACCAAGAACGTGAAGAGGCGTTCGTCTAGTTCCAAGTCGAGATCCAGTAGCGCCTTCTCGAATTCGAGAGGCAGATCTTCGGCGCATCGCCAGGCAAGTCGCGGCCGTTCGAGCATGGGCCGCTCCCGCGGGGGTGGACGGCGTGGTGGAGGCGGCCATCGCGGTGGCGGCCGTAGGCGCTAACCGTCTTGTTGAGGCAAGCAGCAATGACCCAATTATTTTTGACTGAGACGGCTGATCGCGTTTCGACATGCTTGCGGATTGGTTGGCTCGCAGCCATCTGCTTCGCGCTGGGAAGCATTTCTGGTGCGTCTGCGCAAGAAACGTATAAGACGCCTGAGGCGGCAGTGACCGCGCTTGTTGAGGCGATCCGGTCTGACGGAACCGAAACCGTTCTCACCGTGCTTGGGCCTGATGGCTCGGATATCGCATCGTCCGGTGACGATGTTGCCGATGCTGCGGACCGTCAGGCTTTCATCGATGCCTACGATGCAAAGCACTCATTCGAACAGGAAGACGACGACACAGCCGTTCTTCTCCTCGGCGAGGATGATTGGCCGTTTCCAATACCGATCGTTCGCGAGAATGATGTTTGGGTCTTCGACACCGAGGCCGGCCGCGAAGAGATTTTATCGCGCCGCATCGGGCGCAATGAGCTCGACACAATTCAAGCCTGTCTCGCCTACGTGGATGCGCAGAACGACTTCGCAGAAGCCGCTCGAACCGCTGATGGTCTGCCGACCTATGCCCAAAAGATCGTGAGTGACCCCGACAAAAAGAATGGATTGTACTGGCCGGCTTCGTTGGGCGGCACAAGCCCGCTCGGTGATCTGGTCGCGAAGGCTGCTGCTGACGGCTACAAGATCGGGGAGGGCCGTGCTCCCTACCGCGGCTACTATTACAAGGTGTTGACACGACAGGGCCCTTCGGCGCCCGGTGGTGCCTTCGATTACACGGTGGACGGCAAGATGATTGGCGGTTTTGCGCTTGTCGCTTATCCGGCCGAGTATCAAAACTCAGGTGTCATGACCTTTCTCGTCAATCACGATGGCATCGTCTACCAAAAGGACTTGGGTGAGGGCACGAGTGAGCTCGCTGAAGCGATGACGGAGTTCAATCCGGACGATACCTGGGCGCCCGTTGATACGGACGCAACGGACGCATCTTCGCCGTAAGTCCCCAACGCTTGTGCTTGGAGCAAGGCGCCTACCGGCTAACCAATATCAATGGGAGGATCGAGGCGGCTGAACTCTTTTTTGATGGTTCGATCCGTGCGCTCTTCGATCCGCCTGTAAGCAGCCGCAACGGCGCGTCCATACTCGGTCACCACGGCACCGCCGCCGTGTGCCCCGCCTTGAGAAGCTGCGACAACAGGTTGAGCGAACATCCGGTTCAAGGCGTCGGCAAGCAGCCAGGCGCGCCGGTATGACATCCCCAACGCCCGGCCGGCCGCTGAAATCGATCCCGTTCTGTCTATCGCCTCGATCAGGTCGACTTTGCCCGGTCCCAGGACCAACCCGTCACCCATCAAAATGCGCAGGCGGGGAAACGCACGCTCAGCTTCGTGCTTTGGCGCGACAGCACGCCCACGCACGCCACCCGGTTGAGATCGTTTCGTCTTCTGGGTCACTGCGGGCCACCCATTACAGTTCAGAATCGTTGATTGTCACCGCCTTCACGAGAACGAATACCGGCATCCCACTTCGCAACTCTAATTCAGCCGCCGCTGCGCGGGTGATCCGCGCGCGCACGCTTGCCCCGTCAACATCGACTAAGGCTTCGGCATAGGCTGAATTTGGTTCTTCAACGATGTCGGCAACGGTGCCGCTGAGGACGTTACGTATGCTAATTCCGCTCGGGGATTGGGTCGCCAGTGCAACGTCGCGTGCGCGCAACCTAAGCCGGACCTCGCGGCCAACTCCCACGTCTGCTGTCGGCACGACGATGCTCTGCCCGCGATGGTCAAGATGGGTCAGCAGAAAATGAGGATCATGCTTGACGACGCGCGCGGTCAGAAGGACGCCCGTGTCGAAGAAACCTTCCGTCTCGGGCTGCACGTCGAGGCGCTCGAGAATATCGGCAACCGGCCCCTCCTGAACTTTCTTGCCATTGGCGAGCACGATCATGCGATCAGCGAGCCGCGCGACCTCGCTGATGTCGTGGGTCACGTAAAAAATCGGTATCGAAAGCCTCTCGTGAAGGGATTCGAGATAGGGGAGCACCTCCTCTTTGGTGAGGCGGTCGAGTGCGGCGAGCGGCTCGTCCATCAGCAGTAAGCGCGGCTGAGACAGCAGCGCCCGGCCGATCGCAACGCGCTGACGCTCGCCGCCGGAAAGCGCGAAAGGCGCCCGGTCGAGCAATTTCTCGATGCCGAGCAAGGCGACGATCTCTTTGAACGTGGGACCAACGCGTGCCTCGGCGTCGGCCTCGCGCGGAGCGCCATACAGCAGATTTCTCCGAACGGAGAGGTGCGGGAACAGGCTTGCTTCCTGAAAGACATAGCCAACCGCACGCTGATGCGGCTTGCGGAAGATCGAAGTCTCGTCGTCCTGCCACGTCTCGTCGCCAACTCTGAGCGTGCCCGCCATGCGATGCAGGCCCGAAAGGCAACGCAGGATCGTGGTCTTGCCGCAGCCAGACGGTCCAAATAGCGCCGTGATGCCGCTTCGTGGTGCGGCAAAAGCAACATCGAGAGAGAAGCCTCCAAGCGAGCCTGCGAAAGCAGCGCGGACTTGTCTTTCGTCGCCCGTCATGGCTTCGCCCTGCCGATCCGCCTGTCGAGCAACATCACAGTCAGGATGATCGCAAAGGCAAAGGCGAGCATGCCCCCGGCCAGAATATGCGCATATGTCCACTGAAGCGTTTCGACGTAGTCGTAGATCGTGACGGACAAGACTTTCGTCTCGCCCGGAATATTGCCGCCAATCATCAAGACGACGCCGAACTCACCCACAGTGTGGGCGAAGCCCAGGACGGCGCCGGTCAGGAAACCCGGGCGTGCCAGCGGTACCGCGACCGACCAGAACGCATGCCACGGAGAGGCGCGCAACGTGGCGGCAACTTCCAGCGGGCGATCGCCGAAGGCGTCGAAGGCGTTGCGAATGGGTTGGACGACAAACGGCATCGAGTAGACCACCGAGCCGATCACCAATCCTTCGAATGTGAATGCCAGCGATCGCCCACCGAAGAGACCGGCAATCCATCCACCGGGACCGTGTGGTCCAAGTGCGAGCAACAGGTAGAAACCGAGAACGGTTGGCGGCAAAACCAGAGGCAAGGCGACAACGGCGGCAACGGCCTCCTTCCAAGCGGAGCGCGTGCGTGCCAGCCACCAAGCGATCGGCGTTCCGATCACCAGTAAGAACACCGTCGTAACCGTCGCCAACTCGATCGTGAGCCGGATCGGCGACCAGAGTTCTGAAAACTCAACCATGTTTCAAGCAACCATTACTCGCCCGCCCCATAACCATACTTTTCCTTGACTGCCCGCGCGTCCGGTCCCTTCAGGAATGTTATGAACGCGCGCGCGGCCTCATTGTCCTTGCCCCGCTTGAGCAACACCGCGTCCTGAGCGATTTCAGAGTAGAGATCTTCTGGAACGATCCAGCGCGAACCGCTCTCTTGCGCGGCAATTTGGGACAGCGCGACGAAACCGATTTCGGCGTTGCCCGTTTCGACAAACTGGAAGGCTTGCGCGATGTTGTTGCCCCGGACGATCTTTCCCTTGAGCGCTTCGTAAACGCCGAGCGCCCTCATTGTCTCGACAGCAGCGGCCCCGTAAGGCGCGGTTTTAGGATTGGCTATGGCGACCTTCGCAAACTCACCCGCTCGCAATGTCGCTTCGCCTGTCACGAGGGAGTCATCCTCGCTGAACAAAACGATTTTGCCCGTGGCGTAGGTGAAGCGGCTGCCTGGAACAGCAAGGCCGTCCTCGATGGCCTTTGCAGGCCTTGCCTGATCGGCGGCGAGGAACACTTCGATTGGCGCGCCTTGCGTGATCTGGGCGTAGAGTTGGCCCGTGGAGCCGAAGCTGAACACGGCCTCATGACCGGTCAACTCACTGAAGAGCTCTCCGATTTCCACGGCCGGCGCAGTGAAATTTGCAGCAACGGCAATGCTCGCTTGCGCCGCCCAGACCGGTAGCGTTGCCGCGATTGCGATCATTGCAGCCAGAGTGGGAGCGACGCACCACGCCCGCCTGTGAAGCTCACTCACGTCTTTCCCGCTCCGAACGCTATATACGATTGTATATATTGCTAATTTGCGGTGTCGTGGCGCAAATGACAAGCGATTTCTTCTAGCGTTGCTCGCTCCCGGCCCGCGGTTGACTACACATTACAATTGCGGCCGACAGGCCTTCACATCTTCAACAGACTGCACTGTGCAGTCAGCCACAGATCCAGTGGCGCGCGGCGTGACGACCACAGTGAGCATGTCGTCGCGACGCGGAAATGTTGAGGCAATATGGGCGCTCATCTGATCGGCTGTCGTGTCGAGGAGATAGGGCTTGATCCGATCAACGGTGCCAACCTCAAATCCACTAATGACGCCCTCCATGACGGACATTGCGGAGGCCATGGGGGATTTCATGGCTTTATCAAATTTGAGAAGGGTCTGATCTCTTACAGCCGCAAGTTCCTCGTCACTCACACCCGTTCTGACGAACGCGTCATATGTTTGGTGCATTGCGCCGACAGCCTTCATGACCTGCGCGGATTCGAATTCGCCTGCGATACCAAGAAACTTCTTGCGGCCCTGCATCATTATCGTTCGTGCCGTAACGCGATAGCTAAGCCCGAGCTCTGTGCGCAATTTCTTGAAAAGGTGTGCATTTGGACCTTCCCCTAAAATTCGTACGGCAAGGTTGCTGCGAGCGTCGCTCAGGTCTCTCGCCAGTGGGATCTCACCGAACATCATGACGACTGATTTTTTGGCGTTTGGATCCTCAAGGACAACCGTCTTTCCGTCGAGGCGGAATTGAGGTAACGCATCGCTCGCCTGTTCCGCATTCGACCCATCCGGCAAGCCTTCCAGAAAGCGGTCGATTGTCTGACCAATTTTCTTCGGATCGCCCTGTCCCGAGGCCACGATCTTCATTCCTTGGCGAGTAATTGCATTCCGGTGCCAGCTCACGACCGCGGTATGATCAACTGCGGCAACGAGACTGTCCGAATAAAAGGGAGTGGTGGCGCGCGCATATGGATGATCGCCCATCGCATATTGACGAGCCACTAGCAACGATTGCCCAAGCGCGCTTGATCTCTGCTGTGCTCCCATCCGAAGAATTTGAGATTTGCTGCGCTCAAACCACTCCCGGCCAAGGTCTGGCTTTAGCAGAATACGATTGGCGAGGCTTGCTGCCTTCAGACCGTTCTCGACAGGTGCCGCCAGCATCACGCGAAAAAAGTCGGGCTCGGCTTTGATTTGGAAGCCTGAATCTAGGTCAGCGAGTTCCATCTTCAATTCGTTGCTTCGCCTCCCTTCAGCACCACCGAGCAGCATCGATCTTGCGGCAACATATGGCAATCCTTCCTGACCCTTTGGGATCAGAGACAGCCTCGTTGGCCAAGTGATCAGTATTGCGACACGCTTGGCGTCCGACATTGGGCGATACACGTAACTCAGACCGTTCGGCGTCGTCAGGGTCGTTGTCGCATCATTTTGATCGGCAGTTGCGATGGTCATTGAAGCAACGAACATCGAGAGCGCCACGCAAGTGGATGTCTTGGCTAGTGTTCTCATCAGTTTACTCCTTCAACAATTGGAGAGACGTGGCCGACGACTGAGCGCCGCGCATACGTCAAGGCTGCTAAGAGCCGATTAAGCGTCGCTGTTGATAAATTTGAAATCTGCTTGCTCTCGACTGCAAGTTCTGGTGGTGCCAAATCGTGCATGATCCAGTGAGCGGCATGCTGTGCCAAAGCCACCACATCGCTCTTCTGTCTTTCCACATGCCGCTGCGCGTACGTGCGCAAGCGCTTGATGGTTGCTTCGGGGATCCCCGCCTCAACCAGTTGACTTAAGGCGGAGCGATAGACGTCAATGACACGTCGCCACTCCATGTTTTCCGCGGGCACGGCCCAGAACACCGCTTCCGCGCTGTCATGTGTGACGAGTCGAAGGCTCAAACCGAATTCGCTCACCAGATAGTTGTCGTGCACGAGATTGTTTTCGAGACCACCCGGTAGCCCTGATTTCAAAAAGCCCTGCAAGAGGGGAAGTGCGAGTGCAAGTTCGCGCTGCTCGAACCCGCGGACATCGAAAAGCTCACGCATCATGACCAACGGCCTGGTGGCGGCTTCATCACGCTCGGAAACGACGTGCCTGGCTTCAGCCCAACGACCACCGTCACGCCACCCGCGGCGCGTGCGCTGTAGAGCTGGATATGAGCCAAAGCTCTGTTCAACGAGTTTGACAACGTCGGAGCGCTGGACATTGCCGACGATGACGAGAGTCGCATTGGACGCAGTGTAAACACGGCGATGAAAGGTCTGCGCCTTCTCGAGGGTCAACTGTGCAATCCTCTGAGGCGTACCTAGGACTCGCCGGCCAAGTGAGTGGCCCTCATAAAGAATCTTTCCGAGGCGCTCGTACAATCGCCGGCCAACGCTCTCAACGACCCTCAAATCGTACTCACGCAGAACCACATTGCGTACACGATCCACTTGGTCGCCAGATTGTTTCGGTGTTCTCAGGACCTTCGCGAGCTGATTGAGAATCGTGCCGAGTTTCGCCGGCCGACCTGCCGCGACATACGTCGTTACGTCCGAGCGGGTGTAGCCATCTGACAAGTGGTGAGCAGGACTTGCTGTTAGGTCACCGACACTCTGATCTAGTGCCAGGTGCTCCACGAAGTGCGCAATCCCGTCCGGCCCAGAGGCATCGGCTTCGCCCGCGGAAATGATGAGTTGAGCGTTGACGAGATCGCTTGAAGGCACGGGCAGGAAATAGACGGCCTGCAAGTTCGTTCTCGGTTCCAATTTCTCGAATGCGTCTGCAGTCGAGGTGCTCAGGATCAAGAAGCCGCCGAGTAGTAACGTTAGCGGAGGGGCGAACCGCGAGCCACCAAACCATCTCGGGCTAACGACTGCGCCGAGTGCCAGCGCCGCAGCCACCAGCGTGAATTGGGTTGGTGAGGTGAACACGTTTGTCTTGCTGTTTTGCGGGTCCATCCGAGCGCTCGTTGTGTGCCATTAGTCCTCGCAAGTGTTCCGTTCGTAACAAGGCGACGTCACTCGTGCTGTTACCTAGGGAACAGCGATGGTGGGCAGCGTGAACAACCATGTCTTGGCGCGACACGGCGTAGTCATATCGATCAATTTGAGAAAACGTTCGAAGGGCAGACAGATAATGGGTGCTGCGAAGATAATCGCTAAGAAGATCATCTCTGAATCGGTCGGCTTCGTTTTTGGGGCCATCTTCCTAGCCGCTGCCCACTTTGCGTTTCAGTGGCTCTTAAGCTGAATTTGCGCTCTTAGGCGGGCATTGCCGCGAGCCGCTTGGTTGTTCGGCGTTTTGGCGAGACCAGCCGGCGATCCAGCGAATTACATGTCGACGGGCCAAATCCGATTCGCTTCTCAGAAAACTGTACGAATCTCCATAGGCGGCACAACCCATTTTTGCGCGCAACGCTTCGTCGCTTGCGCGGGTGTCGCATCCTCGGCATGCGCGTGAGCGTTCGCGTTCAAACACTCCAACTGTTCCATAGGGAACAGCGCCTGGGACGGACATCCAATAATTTTTTCGACTGCGCACGTATTGCGTCCGAAGTGCGCCTTACTCCGGAGTCCCGGATAGAGGAGTTGCAAATGATTTCCCTCATCCTGCGATTGTCGCGGGTTGCCGTTCCCAACCATCCGCCGTGCAAATTTGCTTGCTTACGCGCGATTCTCTTCAATGCAGCACTCGTCGTTTGCGTTGCCACCACGATGGCAGCACCCGCCGCGGCAAACGTTATTGAACTTGGCGATGCGGTCGTCACCGGAATCTCAGGCGTCAAAGCAGCGGACGAAGTTCCTGCCGACGGCGATCTTTTCGATGAGGACTTCATCAACCTTGACGGCACATCGATGCAAATTCGCCGCCTGGAGCCCGATGCGCCACCCGCCGGGCAGCTGATCGATGCACCGAACAGCTTCAGCGTGAAGGCGCGCGACGTCGGACAAGTTTTCGCGATCGGCCTTGATGATGGCGACGACTTCGATTCCCTAAAGAGCACGCCCAACATCTATCTCGGTGCCACGTCTGCTTTTGGAATTCAGATCGTGCGCCCCGATTCTGATGGCGATGGCCGGCCTGAGCGCATCAAGAACGGGCATCCGGATGCTGAATGGATGCCGGGCCAGTTCGGCCCAAACGGCGGCCCCGGCTCGATCTGGAAGGTGGACGGCAAGACCGGCAACGTTTCGCTCTTCGCGACCATTCCCGACAACTCCGGACCTGGTCTGGGCGACATCGTCTTTGACAGGGCTACTCGGCAGTTCTTCGTCTCCGATCTCGACAGCGGGCTGATCCATCGCCTAAGCGCCGATGGCACCGTGATCGACAGTTTCGATCACGGCGAGACCGGCCGGCCGGCAGCGGGCCTTTCCGCCATCGCCGACGACGGCGAAGTGATGAACATCAAGAGCGCGTCGTTCGATGCATTGAAGTCGAAGACGTGGGGCCTCGCACCTGCCGAGCGCATGGTGTGGGGCTTGGCCATCATGGGAGGCCGTCTCTATTACACGGTGGCTAGCGGTCCGGACGTCTGGTCGGTCGGGATCAATATCGATGGCACGTTTGCAAGCGACGCCCGCCGAGAGATTGAAGTTCTCGGTACGCCGGGCAACTTTCCAATCTCCGACATTGCCTTCGACAACAAAGGCTACATGTATATCGCCCAACGCGGCGGCATTCGGGGCAGCTTCAACTATTCTGACTTCACCGAGCCTAAGAAGTCGGTGGTTTTCCGCTTTCGGCGCGAGATACCGGACGATCCGGAGACGCCCGGTATTTGGACGCCGATTCCGGAGGAGTATGCCGTCGGATTTCCACCTGACTTCCGCAACACATCGGGTGGCATCGCACTTGGCTACGGCTACGATCGCGATGACGCCGACACCATAAAAAGGGGCGCGTGCGACCGGATGGTGTGGTCGACGGGCGATGCGCTGCGGGACGATCCTGATTTGGTGGCGCAGCTTGCAATCGGGGGTGCCCCGATCGTGCATGGTCTGCAAGGCAACGACCGCACGTTGGTGCGGCCTGAAAACGAGCCGCCAACTCTCACCTACTTTGTCGATTACGATGGTGAGTTCGGTGATCGCCGGACTGCTGGTCATGTCGGAGACGTCGAGATTTGGCAGCCCTGCGATAAGGCGGCCGACTATGGAAGCTACACCCCCATTCCTGATCCGCCGCCCGTCGAAGTGACGCCGGAAGGTGACTTCAATTTGCGCGTTGAGAAGAATGCGATTGGCCCATGTGATCTGGGTGGGCTCGGCTTCCTATGCGACTACGTCGTTCGCGTGACCAACACTGGATCTGACCCCTATGTCGGCCCGATTGTCGTCAAGGATCAGTTGCCGAGTGCCCCTGCCGGCGCTGTCATGACCTTTGCGCCGCAACCGCCCTGGTTGTGCCTTGAGATTCTTCCTTCCGAGCACCAATGCACCTACGACACGGCTGTGCTGTGGCCTGGCGACAGCGTCGACCTATTCGTCAATGTCGATCTGCCCGCGGCTTACCCGCTGTGTCACCTCAACAATGCGGCGGGCCTTGTTTGGCCACTCGGATTGAGCGACGCCAATCCGGCGGACGATTTTGATGTTGCGAGTGCTCTCATCCCTGCGGCCCATTGCCCGCCACCGGCTGGTGAGAAGACCAATCTGAAAATCGAGAAGTTCGCCTGGACACCGTTCTGTCAGGAGAACGCTGCTGCGTTCATCTGCCAATACTTGATTATCGTCCGCAATACGGGTCCAGGCGTCTATAGCGACACCATCGACGTCGCTGAGACCGTGCCGGACGGAACGACGGCGACATTCTCATTGCAACCGCCGTGGAATTGCGGAGGTGCCGGTCCGGCCTACACGTGTGAGCACGAACCCGTGAACCTCAATCCGGGAGAGGGCGTGGCACTTGGCGCGACCGTAACCGTGCCCAAGCCGCTTGCCGCTGGTCTCAACTGCAAGGCGACGAATACGGCGAAGATTGTCAAAGCTGCTGGCGGTACGGCAAAGAACACCGATGCGAGCGACGATGAAGCCGAAGCCACAGCCCTGCTTCCGACGCTCTGCCCTGCATTGCCGGTGTGGAACAATCTCAAACTGCAGAAGACCGGACCTGATGACCGGTGTCCTGTTTCTGGCACCAACTGGGAGTGCAAGTTCAAGCTGACGATCACGAACGGCGCGAACCCGTACACGAGCGAAATCGCCGTCCTCGACGCGTTGCCGTTTGGCACACCTGCCGGTTCGATGATCGACTTCCAGCCGCCGGCCGGCTGGAACTGCGGCAGCATGCTGTTCTTCCCGAACCTTTATGGGTGCAGCAGCGCAAATCCGAACCTGGCTGCTGGTGCCAGTGTCGAAATTCCAATGATCGTCAAGGTGCCGGTTGGACCGGGTACATCATGCACGGTCAACAACAATGCTCAGATCATCAAGGCGCCGCCCGGAAGTCTGCACAACGTGTTTGCCGGTGATGACGCTGCAAGTGCCTCGGCTGAATTCCAGACCGTCGTCAATGGCGACGGCACGATGTTCTGCGTGTGGCCGGCCATTGCCGACCCAGAGTTGCCACTCGCACCGCCCAAGCCAGATCCGGAAGATGAGCCCACCGTTTGCCCGACGGGCTGGACGGCGACGCCAATCCCTGGAAAGTGCTGCCCCTACAAAACGGCCTGGGACGGCAAGCAGTGCGGGCGCAAAGTTAGCGAACCTGACCCCTGTCCGTCGGGCACTGTCGGCACGCCGCCGAACTGCCGCGAGCTGCCGACGTCATGCCCGAAGGGTTACGTTGGCGCGCCGCCGAACTGCCGGAAGGTGCCGA
>CAZUKP010000013.1:0-60665 GCA_964620915.1 uncultured Hyphomicrobium sp.
ATGTGGAAGGGCGCTTATGTTTTTTTGGGCGCTCCTTTCTTTTGGTGAGTTCGGGAAATGAACGGTCAGAATATTCGCATCCGGCTCAAGGCGTTCGATCATCGAATTTTAGATGCTTCGACACTTGAGATCGTCAACACGGCGAAGCGCACGGGCGCGGAGGTTCGCGGTCCTATCCCGCTGCCCACGCGTTTTGAACGCTTCACAGTCAATCGGTCGCCGCATATCGACAAGAAGAGTCGCGAACAGTTTGAGATGCGCACCCACAAGCGCCTCTTGGACATTGTGGACCCGACGCCTCAGACGGTGGATGCGCTGATGAAGCTCGATCTTGCTGCGGGTGTCGACGTGGAGATCAAGCTCTAGGGTTTTGCCGGTCACGTGCGGCACTAGCGCCGGCGCGGGCCATGAGATGAAGGAAGGAATGCACATCATGCGTTCCGGAGTGATTGCACAGAAGGTGGGTATGACCCGCATCTTCACGGACGCCGGAGAGCATATTCCGGTGACCGTGCTGAAGCTCGACAAGTGTCAGGTCTTGGGCCACCGAACCAACGAGAAGAACGGTTACACCGCGCTTCAACTCGGCGCCGGTGTGCGCAAGCCGTCTCGCTTGACCAAGGCCGATCGCCAGAACTTTGTGATCGCCAAAGTGGAGCCGAAGCGAAAGCTCGTTGAGTTCCGCGTCAGCCCAGAGAACTTGATTGAGGTGGGTGCGGAGATCACCGCTGACCACTTCGTGCCCGGGCAATTCGTCGACGTGACGGGCTCCAGCCAGGGCAAGGGCTTTCAGGGTGCGATGAAGCGGTGGAACTTCCGTGGCGGTCGCGCCACCCATGGCGTTTCGGTCTCACACCGTGCGCACGGTTCGACCGGTCAGCGCCAGGACCCAGGCAAGGTCTTCAAGGGCAAGAAGATGGCTGGTCACATGGGTGCTGAGCGGGTGACGACGCAGAACCTCGTCGTCGTTCAGACCGATCCGGAGCGCGGCCTTGTCATGGTGCGAGGCGCCGTGCCGGGTAGCAAGGGTGGCTGGGTACTGGTGCGCGATGCCGTCCTGAAGGCCCCGCACAAGGATGTGCCAAAGCCTGGTGCCTTCAAGGCGCGCGATGGTGCGGGCGCTGAAACCGAAACCAGCGAGCCGAAGGAGCAAGCGTGATGAAAGCGAACGTCACGACGCTTGAGGCGGGCAAAGCCGGGACAGTCGAGCTTGCCGACTCCATCTTCGGTCTCAAGCCGCGTCCAGACCTCATTCACCGCACGGTGCGCTATCAGCTGTTGAAGCGGATGGCCGGGACGCATCACTCGCAGGATCGCTCGGAGGTCAACGTCACGAACGCGAAGATGTACAAGCAGAAGGGATCGGGTAAGGCGCGACACGGCAACAAGTCGGTTGGCCAGTTCCGTGGCGGCGGCAAGGCATTCGGGCCTAAGCCGAGAAGCCATGCCGTTGGGCTGCCCAAAAAAGTGCGCGCACTTGCTTTGCGCCACGCCCTTTCTGCAAAGGCCCAAGCGGGCGACATCGTCGTTCTCGACAAGGCCGCCGCGACGGATGGCAAGACGAGAGCGCTGAGCGATCAGTTCGCAAAGCTCAACTGGGCCAATGCACTGATCATCGACGGCGTTGAGCTCGATGTCGGATTCGCCCGGGCGGCGCGCAACCTGCCGAACATTGACGTGCTGCCGGTCCAGGGCATCAACGTCTATGACATTCTGCGCCGCAAGACGCTTGTGCTGACCAAGGCGGCCGTTGCCGCCCTCGAACAGCGCTTCTCCGGGGCCAAGAATGGGCAGGCCACCGGCGAGGAGGGCAAGCAATGAAAAAGCTTAGCGCTTACGACGTCATCCTTGCGCCAGTGATCACCGAGAAATCGACACTGATCTCAGAGGTCAACCAGGTGATGTTCAACGTCGCGAAGAAGGCAACGAAGCCGGAGATCAAGGCCGCCGTGGAGGGCTTGTTCAAGGTCAAGGTGAAGGCCGTCAACACGCTTGTGCGCAAAGGCAAGAAGAAGCAGTTCCGTGGCCGCAGCGGGATGCTGAGTGACAGTAAGAAGGCGATCGTGACCCTCGAAGAGGGACACACGATTGACCTTACGACAGGACTGTAAGGAGACGGACGCATGGCTTTAAAGACATTCCGTCCCACATCGGCTGGCTTGCGCCATCTGGTACTCGTCGACAGGCGGCAGCTTTGGAAGGGTGCCCCCGTCAAGATGCTCGTTGAGGGCAAGGCGAAGACCGGCGGTCGCAACAACGATGGGCGCATCACGACGCGCCACATCGGTGGCGGTCATAAGCAGGCCTATCGTCTGGTCGATTTTCGTCGCCGGAAGCAGAACGTTTCGGGCAAGGTTGAGCGGCTTGAGTACGATCCAAACCGCACCGCATTCATTGCGCTGGTGAAGTATGACGATGGCGAGTTGTCCTACATCCTTGCACCTCAGCGTCTTGCTGTTGGTGATGAGGTGGTCGCCGGCGACAAGGTAGACGTCAAGCCGGGCAATGCGATGCCGCTGTCGGGGATGCCGATTGGTACCATTGTTCACAACGTCGAGCTGAAGCCGGGCCGTGGCGGACAGATCGCGCGTTCCGCAGGAACGTTTGTTCAGCTTGTCGGCCGCGATGCCGGCTGGGCGATCTTAAAGCTCAATTCGGGTGAGACCCGCCGCGTTCGCGCCGAGTGCATGGCGACCGTAGGTGCGGTGTCTAATCCGGACCACTCAAACACGGTCGTAGGCAAGGCCGGCCGCAACCGTTGGAAGGGAAAGCGTCCGACCGTGCGCTCCGTCGCTATGAACCCGGTCGACCACCCCAACGGTGGGCGCACCAATGGCGGCAAGCATTGGGCAACCCCCTGGGGTAAGCCAACCAAGGGCGCCAAGACCCGCAAGAACAAAGCAACCGACAAGTTCATCATCCGTAGCCGTCAGGCGAAAAAGAAGAAGAAGTAGCCCAGCGGCTCCGAGGAGAAGTCTTAAATGGCACGTGCAGTTTGGAAAGGTCCGTTCGTCGACGGCTTCCTTCTTAAGAAGGCGGAGAAGGTGCGCACTTCGGGTCGCAACGAGATCATCAAGATCTGGAGCCGCCGCTCTACGATCTTGCCTCAGTTCGTGGGCCTGACATTCGGCGTCTACAACGGGCGCAAGCATGTTCCGGTCTCCGTCTCGGAAGACATGATTGGTCACAAGTTCGGTGAGTTCGCGCCGACACGTACATTCCAAGGCCATAGTGGCGACAAGAAAGCGGGCAGGGGTCGCTAAGATGGGTAAACCGAAACAAGAGCGCAGCCTCGCCGAGAATGAGGCGCAGGCAGTGACGAGAAACCTCCGGGTCTCGCCACAGAAGTTGAACCTGGTTGCGGAGCTCATCCGAGGCAAGAAGGTCGACCATGCGCTTGCCGATCTGGAGTTCTCCAGGAAGCGCATTGCGCAAGACGTGCGCAAGTGCGTGATGTCGGCTGTTGCGAATGCGGAAAACAACCACGGCCTCGACGTGAACGAGCTTGTCGTCTCCCAGGCCTACGTCGGCAAGAACCTCGTGATGAAGCGTTGGCAAGCACGCGGGCGCGGCCGGGCCAGCGGGATTGTAAAGCCGTTCTCACAGATCACCGTCGTCGTGCGTCAGCCTGAAGAAGATAAGAACGCTGAACCCAAGCCGGCGAAGGCAAAGGCCAAGGCGAAGGCTACAGCAAAATCCGACAAACCAGCTGCCAAGGCGAAAAAGCCGGCTGGTGCACCGAAGACGACGGAAAAAACCGTAAAGGCCGCGGCACCGACAAAGGCCAAGAGCGAGTCCAAGGCGAAGACTGCGAAAGCAGCCCCTGCCAAAAAGTCCACCAAGGCCGGTAAGGCCGCGAAGGAGACCGAGTGATGGGTCAGAAGGTTAATCCCGTCGGCTTACGCGTCGGCATCAATCGCACCTGGGATAGCCGCTGGTTCGCCGGGCGCGGCGAATACGGACGCTTGCTGCATGAAGACATGCGCATGCGCGATCACATTCTGAAGCAGCGCCGCCAGGCGGGCATCTCGAAGGTCGTTATTGAGCGACCGCATAAGAAGTGCCGGGTCACGGTGCATACCGCGAGACCTGGTGTGCTGATCGGTAAGAAGGGCGCGGATATCGAGAAGCTGCGTGGCCAACTTGCGCGCCTGACAGACTCGGAAGTGCATCTCAATATCGTTGAAATCCGCAAGCCCGAGATCGATGCGACGCTGGTCGCCGAGGCAATTGCTCAACAGCTGGAGCGCCGGGTTGCTTTCCGTCGCGCTATGAAACGCGCTGTCCAGTCCGCATTGCGTCTGGGTGCCATCGGCATTCGTATCAATGTTGCCGGCCGGCTTGGCGGTGCGGAGATCGCGCGTACCGAGTGGTATCGCGAAGGTCGCGTGCCGCTGCATACGCTGCGCGCCGACATCGATTTCGGCTACGGCGTTGCGCAAACCGCATACGGCGTGATCGGGATTAAAGTCTGGATCTTCAAAGGCGAGATCATGGAACACGATCCGATGGCCGCAGAACGGCGCGCCGCTGATCTTCAGGAAGGTGGCGGCGGTGGCCGGCCGCGCCGTGATGGCGGCGGACGCCGTGATGGCGCCGAGCGCCAGGGCTGAGCTGAGGAACAAACGCCATGATGCAACCTAAGCGCATGAAACACCGCAAGTACTTCAAGGGCCGTATTCACGGCTTTGCGACGGGCGGCACGGCGCTCAACTTCGGTTCCTACGGGCTCAAGGCAGTCGAGCCGGAGCGGATCACAGCGCGCCAAATCGAGGCGGCTCGCCGGGCGATCACGCGCCACATGAAGCGCGCCGGCCGCGTATGGATACGCATTTTCCCGGACCTGCCGGTAACGAAGAAGCCGCAGGAGGTTCGGATGGGCTCGGGAAAGGGGTCGCCAGAACTATGGTGCGCGCGCGTGAAGCCGGGACGCATCATGTTTGAGCTTGATGGTGTGCCCGATCAGATTGCGCGCGAAGCGCTGAAGCTCGGCGCGGCGAAACTGCCCATCAAGACGCGTATTGTGACGCGGCTTGGCTGAGGTAGAAAAGAATTGAGTGAGGACGGACGATGAAGGCGGAAGCGTTGCGGGACATGTCCCCCGATCAGCTCGACGACCAGCTTGAGAAGCTGAAGAAGGAGCAGTTCAACCTGCGCTTTCAGGCGGCTTCGGGGCAGCTGGAAAACACTTCGCGCGTGCGCGCGGTGCGTCGCGACATCGCCCGTGTAATGACGTTGGCTCGCGCCAAGCGCGCCTCCAAGGAGTAGGACGAGATGCCAAAGCGCGTTCTCTATGGTGTGGTCGTTTCCGACAAGAACGACAAGACGATCGTTGTGGAGGTGGAGCGGCGCTACACCCATCCGTTGTTTAAGAAGACGGTGCGGCGGACCAAGAAGTACCACGCTCACGACGAGGGCAATGAGTACAAGGTCGGTGATCGCGTTGCGATCGTTGAAAGTGCACCGATCTCGAAAAACAAGCGTTGGGCTGTGCAAGCGGCGGCAACCTAACAAGGTTGACCCGGGAAATCCCGGCGGACGGAATTTTCAGGCCGAATGCGGCTTGAAGGATGAAGAAGCGCCGCTGAGAGGCGGCAGTTAAGAAGGACAAGCGCGATGATCCAGATGGAGAGCAGTCTTGACGTCGCAGACAATTCGGGAGCGCGCCGCGTGCAGTGCCTAAAGGTGCTGGGCGGGTCGAAGCGCAGATATGCCACTGTCGGAGACACAATCGTTGTTTCCGTCAAAGAGGCAATTCCCAAGGGTCGCGTGAAGAAGGGGCAGGTGATGAAGGCCGTGGTCGTGCGCACAGCAAAGGGTGTTCGCCGGCCTGACGGTTCCCTGATCCGTTTTGATCGCAATGCCGCTGTTTTGATCAACGCCCAGGGCGAGCCTATCGGCACCCGCATTTTCGGACCGGTAACTCGTGAGCTAAGGGGCAAGAACCACATGAAAATCGTCTCGCTCGCGCCGGAGGTGCTGTGATGGCGTCGCTGAAAATCAAGAAAGGCGACCACGTGATTGTCATGACGGGTCGCGACAAGGGTAAGCACGGTGAAGTCGTTGAGATGCTGCCTAAGGAGAACCGCGCTGTTGTGCGTGGCGTTAACGTCGTGCGCCGCCACCAGCGTCAGTCGGCCTCGCAGGAGGGCGGGATCGTCTCCAAGGAGGCGCCGGTAGATATCTCCAATCTTGCGCTTGAAGATCCAAAGGACGGCAAACCCACGCGCGTCGGTTTCAAGTTCCTTGAAGACGGAACAAAAGTTCGCTTCGCCAAGCGTTCCGGCGAGGTTCTAACGGGAAAGTAATGAGCGATGGCTGATAAGGAGAAGCCGGCGAAGGCTGCAAAGCCGCCCGCCGACAAAGCCAAGAAGACGGCTGCCGCAAAGAGCGACAAGCCGGGCAAGCAGGCAAAGAGCGAGAAGCCCTCGGCAGAGAAGGCTTCCGCAGCCGCGCGCCCGAAGGACTATCGTCCGCGCATGAAATCGGTCTACGAGCAGACCGTACGCGAAGCGTTGTCCAAGAAATTTGAATACAAGAACCCAATGCAGGTGCCCAGGATCGAGAAGATCGTCATAAACATGGGCGTTGGTGAAGCGGTTGCTGATCGCAAGAAGATCGATAACGCGGCGTCAGACCTAGCCCTCATTGCAGGACAGCGCCCCGTGCAGACGAAGTCGCGCAAAGCGATCGCGACCTACAAGCTTCGCGAAGGTATGCCGATCGGCGCCAAGGTTACACTGCGCGGGGACCGCATGTATGAGTTCCTCGACCGGCTTGTCACGATCGCGCTTCCGCGTGTGAAGGATTTTCGCGGTTTGAACGCCAAGAGCTTTGACGGGCGGGGCAACTTTGCTCTCGGGCTCAAAGAGCACATCGTTTTCCCGGAAATCGACTACGACAAGGTCGATCAAATCTGGGGGCTCGACGTGATTGTTTGCACGTCGGCAAAAACTGACGACGAAGCACGTGAATTGTTGCGTGGCTTCAATTTCCCATTTCGCAACTAGAGGACCTCGGCCATATCACCGAAAGGCCTTTGGAGGAATTAAATGGCAAAGACGAGCGCGATCCAGAAAAACAAGAGGCGCCGCCAGTTGGTGGCCCAATACGCTGACAAGCGAACGCGGCTAAAGGAGATCGCCAACGATCTCAAGAACCCGGCCGAGGAGCGCTTTGCTGCGCGTATGAAACTTGCCGAAATGCCTCGCAACTCGTCGCCGACGCGTATTCGCAACCGCTGTGAGGTTACGGGCCGTCCGCGGGGCTACTACAGGAAGCTGAGAATGTGTCGCAACCAGCTTCGAGAGCTTGCAAGCCAAGGTCTTATTCCAGGCATGGTTAAGTCGAGCTGGTGAGGGAAAGAGCAAATGTCAATTAATGATCCCTTGGGCGACATGCTGACCCGGATTCGCAACGCGCAAATGCGTCACCGTCCGAAAGTTGTGACGCCTGCCTCCAATATTCGCGGCCGCGTGCTCGACGTGCTGGCCGAGGAGGGGTACATCCGAGGCTACGCTCGCGTGGAGCAGAAGGGCGCGATCCCGACATTCGAGATCGAGCTCAAGTACCACAATGGCCAACCGGCCATTCGCGAGATCAAGCGTGTCTCGACGCCCGGGCGGCGCGTCTACTCGCCCGTAAGAGATATTCCGACCGTGGCTAACGGTCTCGGTGTCGCCATTCTGTCCACTCCCAAGGGTGTGATGTCAGATTCGAGGGCGCGCGAGGAGAACGTTGGCGGAGAGGTTATCTGCAGCATCTTCTAGGCAGTCATGCTCGGAAGGTTTGAGGATTTTGGAAAGCACCAATGTCGCGCATCGGTAAGAAACCAGTTTCGCTTCCGTCGAACGTAACGGCGACGGTTTCGGGACAAGAGGTCAAGGTGAAAGGACCGAAGGGAGAACTCTCCTTTTCGGTGCCCGAGCAGATCAAGGTCGCTCAGGGTGAGGCTGGCATCGAGGTAAACCCAGTCGACGACACCAAGCTGGCACGCAGCATGTGGGGTATGTCGCGGACTATGGTGGCAAACCTCATCCAAGGCGTCACGGAAGGTTACTCCCGGACGCTGGAGATCCAGGGCATCGGCTACCGCGCCGCCATGAAGGGTAAGGACGAGCTGCAGCTTAATATCGGCTACAGCCATGATGTGCTGCACAAGGTTCCGGCTGGAATTGAGGTGCAGGTTGGTGGCGCCAAGCAGGAAGTCATCACGATTTCAGGGATCGACAAGCAGCTTGTCGGGCAGTTCGCAGCCAACGTGCGCGCTTCGCGGCCGCCTGAGCCCTATCAGGGTAAGGGCATACGCTATCGGGGCGAATACATCTTCCGCAAGGAAGGCAAGAAGAAGTAAGGACGAGCGACTATGAGAGTGCTCAAGAATAAGTTTGATCGACGCAAGGCGCGTGTCCGCCGCTTTGTTCGGGCGAATGCCGGAACGCGTCTGCGGCTCTCGGTGTATCGTTCATCGAAGCATATCTATGCTCAGGTGATCGACGATACGGCGGGTAGGACTGTTGCGGCGGCCTCAACCCTGGAAAAGGATCTTGGGGGCGCCCTCAAGACGGGTGCCGACAAAACGGCAGCGAGCGCAGTGGGCAAGCTGCTGGCAGAGCGTGCACTAAAGGCCGGTGTCAAAGAGGTTGTGTTTGACCGCGGCGGATATCTTTTTCACGGACGCATCAAAGCGCTGGCTGATGCCGCGCGTGAGGGCGGCCTGAGCTTTTAGACTGAGAGGAATTTATTGTGGCACGTCCCCATGGAAGAGACCGCGGCCGCGACCGCGATGATCGAGACAGCGAGTTCACTGAAAAACTCGTTCATATCAATCGCGTCGCAAAGGTCGTGAAAGGCGGTAAGCGGTTCGGCTTTGCCGCGCTCGTCGTTGTCGGAGACCTGAAAGGCCGTGTCGGTTTTGGACACGGCAAGGCCCGAGAAGTGCCCGAAGCGATCCGCAAAGCAACCGAGGCAGCCAAGCGCGACCTCGTGCGAGTTCCTTTGAGGGATGCGCGCACGTTGCACCACGACAGCAAGGGGCGTCATGGGGCTGGTAAGGTTATACTACGCTCGGCTCCGGCAGGCACGGGCATCATTGCGGGCGGCGCGATGCGCGCCGTCTTCGAGATGCTCGGTGTTCAAGACGTGGTCGCGAAATCACTGGGCAGCACCAACCCTTATAACGTCGTGCGCGCAACGTTCGACGCGCTGAAGGGCCAGGAAAACCCGCGCGGTGTCGCGGCAAGGCGTAGCAAGAAGGTCAGCGAGATTGTCTCGCGTCGCCGCGATGGTTCTGCGGCGGGTGATGCGGTCGCCGAGGCCTAGGCGCGCCGCAGTTTAAGAAAGCTTCAAGGGACCAAAGCAGATGGCTGCCAAGAAGACGATTACAGTGGAGCAGATTGCGAGCCCGATGCGCCGGCCGGCCGTTCAGGCGGCGACCCTGCGTGGACTGGGTTTGGATAAGCTTCGCCGGCGGCGGACGCTCGAAGACACACCCGCCATTCGCGGTATGATCAACAAAGTCAGTCATCTCGTTCGCATTGTCGACGAGAAGGCCAAGCAGAAAAGCTAAAGGAGCGTTGGTCCGATGCGGCTCAACGAAATCAAAGACAAGAACGGCGCGCGCAAAGACCGGGTGCGCATAGGTCGGGGCATCGGCTCTGGTTGTGGCAAAACCGGTGGGCGCGGTGGCAAGGGACAAACGGCGCGTTCGGGTGTCGCTATCGGCGGGTTCGAGGGCGGTCAGATGCCGCTCCACAGGCGCCTGCCCAAGCGCGGGTTCAGCAAGTGGCGCCGCAAGGACTTCAATGAGGTGAACATCGGCACGCTGCAAAGAGCCGTCGACGAAAAGCGCATTGATGCTTCAAAGACGCTCGATGTGGCCGCACTCGTGGCAGCCGGTTTGTTGCGTAGACCAAAGGATGGTTTGCGAATCCTGGGCAATGGTGAAATCAAGGCCAAGCTAAGTCTGACTGTCGATCATGCGACAGCGTCGGCGAGGGCTGCAATCGAGAAGGCTGGCGGTTCGATCAAGGTGATCGAAAAGAAAGTGCTTCCTGCGGATGAGGCCAAGAGGGCCAAGTCTCAGGCCAAAAAGGCAAAAGCGGGCTAGAAATCCGCGACAGGATAGGCCACCACGTAAGGCCGTGGGTGCTAGGTGGCCGCCCCAGAAAAATATGTCCGCGGGGGAAAGTTGCCAGGATCGGCGCGCACTCCCATCTTAGCGGCAGTGTGGGTCCAGGGGCGTTTCCCGCAACAGCGGGCGCGAAGGTCGGGAGAAACGAACGATGGTATCTGCTGCCGAGCAGCTTGCAGCCAACCTGAACTTCGGCGCCTTCGCCAAAGCTGAGGATCTGAAGCGGCGTATCTACTTCACGTTGGGTGCGCTGATCGTCTACCGGTTTGGGACATTCATTCCGCTTCCGGGCATCAATCCTACGGCATTCGCGCAAACCTTCAGCCAGAATGCTTCTGGCATTTTGGGCATGTTCAACATGTTCGCCGGGGGCGCGGTCGAGCGCATGGCGATCTTTGCCTTGAACATCATGCCCTACATTTCAGCATCGATCATCATGCAGTTGATGAGTTCGATGTCGCCGAAGCTCGAGGCGATCAAGAAGGAAGGTGAGCAGGGCCGCAAACAAATCAACCAGTACACGCGCTACCTGACAGTGGTGCTGGCCGCCTTCCAGGCTTACGGGATCGCCATCGGACTCGAAGGGTCGCGAAGTGGCGCCGGTGCGGTAGTCATTGACCCAGGCTGGTTCTTCCGCCTCACGACGGTCATCACGCTGGTTGGTGGCACTCTGTTCCTCATGTGGCTGGGCGAGCAGATTACACAGCGTGGTGTCGGCAATGGCATCTCCCTCATCATTTTTACAGGCATCGTGGCAGGTCTGCCCTCTGCGCTGATCGGGCTGTTCGAGCTGGCGCGGACGGGCTCGCTCAGTTCCGCGCTGCTGATTGGGCTGTTGGCTCTTATGCTGGCTGTGGTAGCCGCCATCGTGTTTATGGAGCGTGCGCAGCGGCGCCTTCTGATCCAGTACCCGAAGCGTCAAGTCGGCAGCCGGATGTTCCAGGGCGACTCCTCGCATTTGCCGTTGAAGCTGAACTCCGCGGGTGTCATTCCGCCGATCTTTGCTTCGTCGCTGCTGTTGCTGCCGATTACGGCGGCACAGTTCCAGGCTGGTCAGGGGCCGGAGTGGCTCAACACGATCGTGGCCTCGCTCGGCCGAGGGCAACCGCTCCATCTCGCCATCTATGTCGGACTGATCGTCTTTTTTGCGTTCTTCTATACGGCGGTCGTGTTCAACCCAAAGGAGACGGCGGACAATCTGCGCAAATATGGTGGCTTTATTCCGGGTATCCGGCCCGGCGAGAAGACTGCCGAGTATATTGATTACGTGCTGACCCGAATTACGGTGGTGGGGGCCCTCTACTTGGCCGCGGTCTGCGTTCTGCCGGAGATGCTTATCTCGTATGCAGCGGTTCCCTTCTATTTCGGCGGTACGTCTCTGTTGATCGTTGTCAGTGTTACGATGGACACCGTCGCGCAGGTCCAGAGCCACTTGCTGGCGCATCAATACGAGGGACTGATCAAGAAGGCGAAGCTCAGAGGCGCGTCATCGAGAGGCCGTAGATGAATCTGATCCTGCTGGGGCCTCCCGGAGCAGGCAAGGGGACACAAGCGCAGGCGATCACCGACAGCCGCGGTCTCGTCCAGCTGTCCACGGGCGATATGCTGCGCCAAGCGGTCAAGGCCGGCTCGGCGATCGGTGCGGAAGCCGGTGAGATCATGGAGGCCGGCGGTCTCGTCCCCGATGAAATCGTCGTTAAGATCATTGCGGAGCGAATTGCCGCACCCGATTGTGCAGATGGCTTCATCCTCGATGGGTTTCCGCGAACCCTCAATCAAGCTGTGGCTCTGGATAAGCTCCTAGAGTCTCAAGGTAAGCAGATCAGCGCGGTTATCGAGATCAAGGTCGATGACTCCGTTCTGATCGATCGTATTTCGGGTCGATACAGTTGCGCCGAATGTGGCGCGGGCTACCACGACACCTTCCAAAAGCCAAAGGTTCCAGGGGTTTGCGACCGGTGCGGCTCGAAGGACTTTATTCGCCGCGCCGACGATAATGCCGAAACCGTGAGAAATCGGCTTATGGCCTATTATCGGGAGACGGCACCGCTCATTGGGTATTACTTCGCCAAAGGAAAGTTAAGAAGCGTCGACGGAATGGCTGAAATTCCAGAGGTCGCAAAGCAGATCGAGGCCGTCGTGGCCGGAATCTGACAGCGTTGAGAGCCAATTTCTGTGGATTGACGGCACGCCAGTGCTCAGCTACAACACGCTGTTTTTAACGCACCTTTGGCGAGTTCGGACTGGGTCGCAGGCCGTCCGAGCAAAGGTGCGTTTTTCGCGTGGTTAAAGGCAGCGGGAGCCGACAGCCAGGGTGGTAGCCCATGTTGTCGGCTGAAATCGAGAATTCAGGAGAAAAGTGTGGCCCGTATCGCAGGCGTCAATATCCCGACGCAGAAGCGCGTCGTCATCGCGCTTCAGTACATTCACGGGATCGGTGAGAAGTACGCAAAAGACATTTGTGAAAAGGTCGGAATTCCGGCCGAGCGCCGCGTCAATCAGCTCACCGACGCAGAGGTGTTGCAGGTTCGCGAAACCATCGACCGTGACTACCTGGTCGAAGGTGATTTGCGCCGTGAGGTGATCACCAACATCAAGCGTCTCATGGACCTTGGCTGTTACAGAGGCTTGCGCCACCGCAAGGGGCTGCCTGTTCACGGCCAACGCACGCACACGAATGCTCGTACGCGCAAAGGTCCGGCCAAGCCGATTGCCGGCAGGAAGAAGGCTTAAGTCCTTTTCACTGGGTTGAAATTAGGGACGGCGAACGCGCTGTTCCTGGATTTGGATAATGGAAGCCGTCACACCGCGGCTTTGGGAGAGCGGACGAAATGGCCAAAGACCAAGCGGGACGAACGAAAGTCCGTCGTCGCGAAAAGAAAAACATCAGTTCGGGCGTTGCGCACGTAAACGCCTCGTTCAACAACACGATGATCACCATCACGGATGCGCAGGGCAATACGATTGCGTGGTCATCGTCGGGAACGAAGGGTTTCAAAGGTTCGCGCAAATCGACACCTTATGCGGCCCAGGTTGCCGCTGAGGATGCAGGCAAGAAAGCCCAAGAGCATGGCATGAAGATCCTGGAAGTCCAGGTTTGCGGCCCAGGGTCCGGACGCGAGTCCGCTCTTCGCGCTTTGCAGGCCGTGGGTTTCCAGATCACGGCAATACGCGACGTGACTCCGATCCCTCACAACGGCTGCCGGCCCCGAAAGCGGCGGCGCGTTTGATTGGCAAGGCGACCGACATCGTCAGTCCCGGCCAAAACGTCTGCAACTTTGCGGACACTCACATTGATAAGATGCCCGCGCAGCCCATAGCGCAGGCGAGACTTTAAGCGAGGCTCCCCGTGGTGAATGTTCTGCAAAAGAATTGGCAAGATTTGATCAAGCCGACGAAGCTCGAGATTACGCCGGGCCGCGATCGCAACAAGCTTGCAACAATTGTAGCCGAACCTCTGGAGCGCGGGTTTGGCATGACGCTGGGCAATGCGTTGCGTCGTGTGCTGCTCTCGTCGCTGCAGGGCGCAGCGATCAAGACCGTTCAGATTGACGGTGTGCTGCATGAATTCTCCTCGATCCCCGGCGTTCGTGAGGACGTGACGAACATCATCCTCAACATCAAGGAGATTGCGCTGCGCCTCCATTCTGAGGGCACAAAGCGCATGGTGCTCAAGAAGGAGGGCGGTGGCCCGGCGCGCGCCAAGGACATCGAGGCCGGTTCGGACGTTGAGATTCTCAACCCCGAGCATGTGATCTGCACAATCGATGAGGGCGCCTCGATCCGCATGGAATTCACGGCCGATATGGGCAAAGGCTACGTGCCTGCCGACCGCAACCGCCCGGAAGACGCACCGATCGGCCTAGTCCCCGTCGACAGCCTCTACAGCCCGGTGAAGAAGGTTTCTTACAAGGTTGAGAACACGCGCGAAGGCCAGATTCTCGACTATGACAAGCTGACCATGGCAGTTGAGACCGATGGGTCCGTCAAGGCAGAGGACGCCATCGCGCTTGCGGCGCGCATCCTTCAGGACCAGCTTGCGATCTTCATCAACTTCGAGGAGCCCAAGAAGCCTGCCGAAGAGCAGCGCCATCCTGAGCTTGCATTCAATGCAGCTCTCCTCAAGAAGGTCGACGAGCTGGAGCTGTCCGTGCGTTCGGCAAACTGTCTGAAGAACGACAACATCGTCTATATCGGCGATCTCATTCAGAAGACAGAGGCCGAAATGCTCAGGACCCCGAACTTCGGTCGCAAGTCGTTGAACGAGATTAAAGAGGTCTTGGCCTCGATGGGTCTGCACCTCGGCATGGAAGTGCCCAATTGGCCGCCCGATAACATCGAAGAGCTGGCCAAGAGGTTTGAGGACCAGTACTAAAGTTTGGCCAGTCGGTAGTGACGTTAGGTTTGTCCGTTTCGGTCCCGTAACGTCCTTTGGCGAAGGCCCAATAACGCGAGGCAGCAGAACCTCGTCATTCGATAACGAAAGGGTAGAAAGATGCGACACAGGAAACTGGGGCGGCGTTTCGGCCGTCACAGCGGACATCGCCAGGCGATGTTCTCCAATATGGCGGCCGCCCTCATCCGTCACGAGCAGATCGTGACGACCTTGCCTAAAGCCAAGGACCTCAAGAGGGTGATCGACAAGTACATCACGCTTGCCAAGCGCGGAGATTTGAACTCGCGCCGGCTCGCGGCCAGCCGGCTGCGCGACGAGGAGATGGT
This sequence comes from uncultured Hyphomicrobium sp., assembly GCA_964620915.1. Lineage (GTDB taxonomy): Bacteria > Pseudomonadota > Alphaproteobacteria > Rhizobiales > Hyphomicrobiaceae > Hyphomicrobium_A. The sequence goes on from CAZUKP010000013.1 coordinate 14,855, forward strand.
CAAGAAGCTCTTCGACACGCTCGCGCCCCGCTACAAGGACCGCGCCGGTGGCTATTCACGCGTTCTAAAGGCTGGTTTCCGTTATGGAGACAGCGCGCCGCGCGCCGTCATTGAGCTCGTCGACCGCGATACCTCCGTGAAGGGCAAGGAAGACAGAGAGCGGCACGAGGCTTCTCTGAGCGAGCGGGCCGAGGCCTAAGCGAAACGGAGTTTTATATTTGATGCTCTGGCGTTCCGTGCGCCGGGAGTCTATTGATCTTTGCGCACTGTTGGTGAGTGGGCGTAGCCTGTCTTAAAGGGCCCACGGACCTTCAAACCGGTGTCTAAGGAGCCGTACCGCATATCGCTTCAGTGACGTTAAGGAGAGGTCATGAGCAACAGCCCAAGGGTCCTCGTCACGGGTGCGTCAGGTTTCATCGCCAAATTCTGTATCGCGGAGCTATTGAGACAAGGCTATGAGGTCCGCGGCACGCTAAGGTCGCCGGATCGCGGTGACATCGTGCGCCGCACAATCTCGCGGGCAGGCGTGGATGCCAGCAGCGTGTCGTTCGTCGCAGCCGACCTCATGAGTGATGAAGGCTGGGTGGAAGCGATGGAGGGCTGTGATTACGTCCTCCACGTCGCATCGCCTTTTCCCCTAAAGCACATATCCAACCCGCAAGAAATTATTCGTCCTGCCCGGGAGGGCGCGTTGCGCGCGCTCAAGGCAGCGTCAAAATCCGGCGTGAAGCGCGTCGTGCTGACGTCTTCAGTCGTGGCGATCACATTGCCTTGGCCGGAGGCCCCGCTGGGCCACGTCTTCACAGAAGAAGACTGGTCGAATCCCGAGCGTCCCGACATAACGGCCTATGTGGCTTCGAAGACATTGGCGGAGCGGGCGGCTTGGGACTTTGTGCAAGACAATCCCGATGCGCCTGAGCTTGCAGTAGTCAATCCTGCTTTCGTTCTGGGACCGGTGCTCGACCCAAATCTGTCGACCTCGCAAGAGGTCGTTAGGCTTATGGGACAGGGCGCCTATCCCGCGGCACCGAAAGTCGGATTCCCCGTTAGCGACGTTCGCGACGTCGCCGTGACGCATGTTTTGGCCATGACCAACCCAGCTGCAGCTGGGCAGCGCTTTCTATCGGCCAACGGTCACCTGCGCCTGATCGAGGTCGGTGAGAAGATCGCCGAGACACTTCCTGATCTCAAATCTAAGGTACCCCGTTTCGAGCTGCCGGATTTCGTTGTGCGCGGCCTCTCTCTCGTCGATGGGCGGCTCAAGGCGGTTCTTGCGGATCTGGGGCATCCTCGCCACATCTCGAATGCTAAGGCGCGAACCACGCTCGGGCAGACGTTCCGCTCGGCCGACGAGGCTGTAAAGACTTCCGTTGAAAGTCTGAGAGAGCTGCGCGTGATCTAGCGTGGTGGGCGTGGTTTCGCAAAGCGGCCCCTTTTTGCGGGCAGCATTTGATGCCCCTCCTTTGGAGTGGCCCTCTAGGGGGTGATCGGCCCCGGTTCAATGCACGGATGCGCAGAGTCACACCAGCGTTACCTAACGTGCAATCGCTTGGAATTTAGAGCCTGGAAAATCTGATGAGCTCGCGAACAACCCAATCATTCCAGACCTCAATTGTTGCTCTCGTTGCGGTGTGTGCAATCTTGGTCCAGATCAACGGTTCCGCGCTTGCGCAAAGACGCGTCCCGCCGCCGTCGCAAGAGGCTCTACGGTATTCCTATTCTCCTATTGTACGAAAAGCGGCGCCCGCCGTCGTCAATGTCTACGTGCGCTCTCGCGTCCGCGCGTCCAATTCGCCCTTCGCCCGCGATCCCTTCTTTCAAAGGTTCTTCGGTCAAGGCTTCGGATTGCCCAGGGAGCGGATTCAGAGTTCCCTCGGGTCGGGTGTCATCATAAGCCCAGACGGCGTGATCGTGACCAATACGCATGTGATCAAGGGTGGCGAGAACACCGAGATTCGCGTTGCGCTCGCCGACAAGCGTGAGTTCGACGCAAAGATTATCGCGCAAGACAACAATACTGACATTGCGGTCTTGAAGATCGAGAACGGCGACGAGGCGTTTCCGCATCTGGAGTTTGCAGACTCCGACGATGTTGAGGTGGGTGATGTCGTCTTGGCGATCGGCAACCCGTTTGGCGTTGGCCAGACGGTCACCAGTGGGATCATCTCCGCGCTGGCACGCACCGAGGTCGCGCGATCGGATCAACAGGTTTTCATTCAAACCGACGCAGCAATTAATCCTGGCAATTCCGGCGGCGCGCTGGTCGATATGACCGGCAAGCTCGTCGGGATCAACACGATGATTTTCTCCAAGACCGGCGGCTCGGTTGGCATTGGCTTCGCGATCCCATCAAATCTTGTGCGTCTCTACACTGACAGTGCGCTCCAAGGGCGCAAGATCGAGAGGCCTTGGCTTGGCGCGCGACTTGATACCGTCACACGAGAAATGGCTGATGGACTTGGGCTCGAACGAATTGCAGGGGCCGTCGTTGTTCGCATCACCAATCGCGCTCCTGCAGACCGCGCAGGCCTAAAACTTGGCGACGTGATCGTTCGTGTTGATGACTTCGAGGTCACGGACGCACGCTCGGTGCACTATCGCCTGACGACAAAAGGCGTGGGCAACTCCACGCGGCTGCAAGTTATCCGCAAAGGGCAGACCATCGAAATTGTACTGCCCCTGGAGCCGGCGCCTAAACCCGGCCCTGACGACGTTCGAAACCTTTCGGGCAATCATCCCTTCGATGGCGCGCGTGTCTCAAATATTGGACCAAGCGTCGCAGATGAATTCGGACTGGAGGAGGTCGACGGTGTCGTTATTCTGACTGTGCGAAATGGTGCCGTGGCCTCACGGCTGGGTTTCAAGCCCGGCGATATCATCTTGCAGGTGGGGACAACGGAGGTCACAGATGTGGCCCAACTCGATCGCATAACGCGGCAACCGACAAGCGTCTGGCGGCTGAAAATCAAACGCGGCGGGCGGGTCCTGCAGCTTCAGGTCGCGGGATAGCCGATGTGACAACGCTGTTCGAAGCCGCAGGACTGGAGAAAGAGGCGCCGCGGCCCCTTGCAGACCGGTTGCGGCCCAAGACGCTGGCGGAAGTTGTCGGACAGGATCACCTGGTTGGATCGGAGGGCACCCTCTCGCGCATGCTCAAGAGCGGCCGGCTGCCGAGTCTGATCCTTTGGGGGCCGCCCGGCTCGGGAAAGACGACGGTTGCCCGTCTGCTGGCGAACGAAACGAAGCTGGAGTTCGAGCAGCTTTCCGCTATTTTCTCCGGCGTTCAAGATTTGCGCAAAGCGTTCGATCGCGCCAAGGCCCGCAGAGAGCAGGGAAAGGGCACGCTACTTTTCATAGACGAGATTCATCGTTTCAACCGTGCGCAGCAGGACAGCTTCCTGCCGCATATGGAAGACGGCACGATCACACTCATTGGCGCCACAACGGAAAATCCTTCTTTCGAGCTCAACGGTGCCGTGCTCAGCCGGGCGTCTGTTCTGGTCTTTCATCGCCTTGATGATGGCGCACTCAAAAAACTCCTGGAGCGGGCGGAACGCGAGGAAGAGCGTTCGCTTCCTTTGGATGACGACGCTCGTGAGGCGCTGATTGCAATGGCCGACGGGGACGGGCGCACGGTCATCAACTTGGCAGATGAAGTTTTTGCAGGTGTAGCGCCGGGCACCGCAACACTCGACCGCGCCGCTCTCACAAGCCTCGTTCAAAGGCGTGCGCCGCTCTACGACAAGTCGCGCGAGGGTCATTACAACCTGATCAGCGCGATGCACAAATCGGTGCGCGGCTCAGACCCCGACGCAGCGCTCTATTGGCTGGCACGCATGCTAGAGGGCGGAGAGGATCCATTGTTCCTGGCGCGGCGTCTCGTTCGCATGGCGGTCGAAGACATCGGGCTCGCCGACCCTCAGGCCGTCGTTCAGGCGCTTGCCGCCAAGGACACATATGATTTTCTGGGCAGCCCTGAAGGTGAGCTCGCTTTGGCACAAGCGACCGTCTACCTAGCGACGGCGCCCAAATCCAATGGGGCCTACGTTGCCTACAAGGCGGCCAGGCGCGCGGCCAAAGAGCATGGGAGCCTGAGCCCGCCCAAGCACATTCTCAATGCACCGACGCGGCTGATGGAGGATGAGGGCTACGGCGCTGGTTACGAATATGACCACAATTCCAAAGAGGGTTTCTCAGGCCAGAACTACTTTCCTGACGAGATGAACGAGCGGCCCCAGTTCTACGACCCGCCGGACCGCGGCTTCGAACGGGAAATTCGCAAACGGCTCGACTATTGGGCGAAGATCCGCAAAGACCGCGAGTAGTCGCATAGGGGCTCACAGGTGCTGGTTTGACGGCGTGTCACGCCCTATACTGATGACGTTGCTAGGGGAAGCCAGTGTTTAGTGGAAGTTGGGTCGCGTAGGGATCAGGAGGCCCTGGATGGTACAGTTCGTCGATCTTTGGCGTGGGCATCCGATAAACGAGTCGGTATCGACGCCATGTATTGCCCCGCACTCGCTCACCAATATGGTCGGCGAGCACATTCCGATGGGTTTTCCTGTCTTTCACAATCAGTGCGCTATTCGCATGGGGGTCGCGCTACGGCGCGCCGGCGTGACGCCTAGTCAGTTATCAGGATGTGTCTCATGCGGCGTGCACCCGGCACAAGACATGCACTTCATTCGCGCAAACCAGCTTGCAGATCGCATTGCTTCGGCCAATCTGCCTGGTGTAGGGCCGATTGAAAGGATCACGGGCTCGGAACCAGCCGACTATTACAAAAAGCTTTTTGGGCGTACGGGCATCATCTTCATCAAGGACTATTGGAAGCGGTCTACGGATTCCGGTCGTCCGACCGGAGACCATATCGACGTCTGGAATGGATACCGCTCCTCGGCAAAGTGGCTCTTGGAGTGGTTCTCCTGGCTCGGCTACTATTCGAACTACGCGGATGCCGGTGAGATCTGGTTCTGGGAAGTGAAATAGGCGGCGCGGCCGCGCCTTGAGGAGATCAAATGCGCTACCTGGTGGCTATGCTATTCGGTTTGATTGGTGCGGGATTGGCTGCGGTATTTGTCAGTTCGTTCGTTTCCGATTGGGTCGTCGCGCACCAAACGTTCGACAGTTCCGATGAAGCCGAGAACCTCGATATGCTGGTGTACGTTGGCACGAACGTTGTCGGACTGATCATCGGCTGGTTGGTCGGCTGGGTAATTGGTGCTCCCTTGGATCGAGAAAAACAGACGACCTAACACCGTAAGACGCAGGCGATGTATCGGGCCGGGCAAGCGTCAAACGACGCCGCCCGGTTCGGCCATTTTTGGAACAGCAATCCGTTGAGCTTGGTGACAGCAGCCGTTTTGATGAGCGAACGCGTTGAGACAATTGAAGTGCAGAACAGCGAGGCCGGCCTTCGGCTTGACCGCTGGTTTCGCAGCCACTTCCCCGAGGTAGGCCACGTCTACCTGCAAAAGCTGTTGCGCTCGGGTCAGGTGCGCGTCGACAGCCGTCGCGTTGGCGCCAACGAGCGGCTCGAGCCCGGGGCAAGAATTCGGGTGCCCAAGATCGTTCGCGAAACAAAGAAGCGTGTACCCGCAGCCGCGCCTGCCGCGAGCGCGGGGGACCGTCATCTCATCGAGGATATGATCTTATTGGAGGACGAGCACGTCCTCGTCTTGAACAAACCCTTCGGCCTGGCGGTCCAAGGCGGTACCGGCACGAAGCGGCACATCGATGGGATGCTCGCAGGCATGGTGGATCGCTTCGGTGAGCGTCCGCGCCTTGTGCACCGCCTCGACCGGGATACGACGGGCGTGCTGCTCATCGCCAAGAGTCGCGATGCGGCGGCGAAACTGGGACGCATCTTCCAAACACGGTCCGCCGCCAAAACGTACTGGGCCCTCGTTAACGGCGTGCCCAAGCCGCCGCAGGGGAAGGTCGAAGCGCCGCTGGTCAAGGCTGCGGGGCCTGATGGCGATCGCGTCCGCAAGGCATTGCCTGGCGAGCAAGTACAAGCGATGCACGCGACCACGCATTATTCTGTCATTGATCGGGTTGCAAGAAAGGCGGCCTGGGTGTCTTTGAAACCCGTCACGGGACGCCAGCATCAGCTTCGTGCGCACATGGCGCTCATCGGGCACCCGATCGTGGGCGACAACAAATATGGCGGTGACAAACAGCTCCCAGCCGAACAGATTCCACCAAAGCTACATTTGCACGCACGGCGCCTTGTTCTTCCACACCCGTATGAAAAGACTAAGATCGATGTGACGGCGCCTCTGCCTGAGCACATGCGCGCAACTTGGGAGCTCTTGGGGCTCGACGCCAAACGCTACGAACCGGAGGGCACGTGAAGCTCGTCATCTTTGATTGCGACGGAACGATCGTCGACAGCCAGAACGGGATCTTTGAGGCGATGGTGCATGCCTTCTCAGGGCATGGGCTGGCTGCGCCCTCGCGTCCTCAGACGCTTTCGGTCGTCGGCCTGTCGGTGCCAGAGGCCTTTGCGGTTCTCGCGCCTGAGCATGACGAGGCCGTGCGTGCCGCACTTGCGGAGCGATATAGGACCGCCTTCACGGAGCTGAAGCGCGATCCAGCCCATCACGAGCCATTGTTTGACGGTGCGCGTGCCGTCATCGAGGGGCTGAGTGCGCGCGAAGATGTGCTGTTGGGGTTGGCGACGGGCAAATCGCGCCGCGGTATCGATCGTTTGTTTGAGCGTGAAGGCTGGGGCGAACGCTTTACGACGGTGCAGACCGCTGATGATCATCCCTCCAAGCCGCATCCCGCTATGGTTCAAGCGGCGATGGCAGATGTGGGCGCCGCGCCGGAACGATCCGTGATGATTGGCGATACGAGCTTCGATGTGCAGATGGCTTTGGATGCGCACATCGGTGCACTGGGGGTCGCCTGGGGGTATCATCCGGTCGAAGAGCTGGTCGAGGCCGGGGCCCACGCGGTCGTGGAGGACTACGGCCAGTTGCCTCAGGCAATCGATGACTTTTTCGCACGCATGGAGACCGCGGCGTGAGTGGGCGCGAGGCACATGTGGCAAAGGCCGCCGGGCATACCGGCAAGGACCAGGCAAGGGCGCCTCTCGCCAATCGATTCTACAAGGATGTGAGCGTTGCGAGCGCGGAGCCGGAGCCGGGCTATCGAGTGCTGCTTGATGGTCGGCCGGTGAGGACGCCGAAGAAATTGCCGCTCATCGTGCCAACGCGCGCACTTGCCGACGTGATTGCTGCTGAGTGGGCAACCCAAACCGAGAAGATCAACCCCGCAACCATGCCGCTCACTAAGCTGGCGATAACGGCCATTGATGCTGTCCGCGGGGCAAGTGAGGAGGTTGCCGGTGACATTGTAAAGTATGCGGGTAGCGATCTGCTCTGTTATCGCGCGGAAGGGCCTGACGGCCTGGCGCGCAAACAAGCTGAGGCGTGGGACGCTCTAATTGATTGGTCAGAGGAGGAGCTGGGTGCGCGCTTGCAGTTGGCACAAGGCGTGATGCCGATCGAGCAAGGCGACACTGCACTTGAGTGTGTCGGCGAAGCGGTTGCGCCCTACGACGAATGGGCGCTGACCGGCCTCCACATGATGACGACACTCACGGGTTCGGCGGTTTTGGCTCTTGCGCATGCCAAGGGGCGGTTAACCGCGGAGGAGGCCTGGGCGGCGGCGCACGTGGACGAGGACTGGCAGAGCAGCCAATGGGGCGACGACGCTGAGGAAATGGCGCGGAGGGAGCGCCGTTGGGCTGAAATGCAGGCCGCAAGCCGCTTCCTGGAGCTTCTCAGGCGGAATTGAACCATCTACAACTGGACCTCGCGGCCAAGCCGGTCGAAAAGTGCCGGAATCGACAGGTTCGGCAACGTTCTCATGGCGCAAACCCCGTGCTATGAGCGCGTCACAATCATGCACACGCTTTGACCAAGGGACCCCATGAAGGACATCATCGAGGAGCTGGAAAAGCGCCGGGCAGACGCGCGGCTAGGCGGGGGACAAACGCGCATCGATGCGCAGCACAAACGTGGCAAGTTGACCGCGCGCGAACGTATCGAGCTACTGATGGATGAGAACTCCTTCGAGGAGTTCGATATGTACATCGAGCACCGGTGCACCGACTTCGGCATGGAGAAGTCCAAGATCCCGGGCGATGGCGTAGTGACCGGTTGGGGGACCATCAACGGTCGCGTCGTGTACGTGTTTGCCAAGGATTTCACTGTCTTCGGCGGGTCTCTGTCGGAGACGCACGCCAAGAAGATGACCAAGATCCAGGACATGGCGCTGCAGAATCGTGCGCCGATCATTGGTCTTTTCGATGCAGGTGGTGCGCGCATCCAGGAAGGCGTGGCAGCATTGGGCGGCTATGGTGAGGTTTTCTTGCGCAATGTGCTCGCGTCGGGCGTTATTCCGCAGATCTCCGTCATCATGGGCCCGTGCGCCGGTGGTGATGTGTATTCGCCCGCCATGACAGACTTCATCTTCATGGTGAAGGACACCAGCTATATGTTCGTGACGGGCCCTGACGTGGTCAGGACGGTAACTAACGAGACCGTGACGGCGGAGGAGCTTGGTGGTGCCAAAGTCCACACGACAAAGTCATCGATCGCCGACCGGGCCTATGAGAACGACGTAGAAGCCATCCTGCAGATGCGCCGACTGATGGATTTCCTGCCGTCGAACAACGAGTCAGGCGTGCCCGCCCTGCCGACCGAGGATAGCCCCGATCGCGAGGATGCCTCTCTGGACACGTTGATCCCCGACAACCCGAACAAGCCCTATGACATGAAGGAGCTCATCCACAAGGTCATGGATGAGGGTGACTTCTTCGAAATTCAGGGAGCCTTTGCGCGCAACATCATCACCGGATTTGCGCGCATGGAAGGGCGCACGATCGGTGTCGTTGCCAACCAGCCAATGGTACTCGCGGGCGTGCTTGATTCCGACGCCTCACGCAAGGCCGCCCGGTTTGTGCGCTTCTGCGATTGTTTCGATATCCCCATCGTGACCTTTGTCGACGTGCCGGGCTTCTTGCCGGGCACGGCGCAGGAGTACGGCGGCCTGATCAAGCATGGCGCCAAGCTTTTGTTTGCCTTCACCGAGGCGACGGTGCCCAAGATTACCGTCATCACGCGCAAGGCATACGGCGGTGCCTACGACGTCATGAGTTCCAAGCACATTCGCGGAGACGTGAACTACGCTTGGCCGACGGCCGAAATCGCTGTGATGGGGCCGAAGGGTGCGGCAGAGATCCTTTTCCGGGCCGATCTGGGTGACCCTGAGAAAATCAAGACACGCATCCATGAGTATGAGACGCGGTTTGCCAATCCGTTCGTTGCGGCTGAGCGGGGATACATCGACGAGGTGATATTCCCGCGCAATACGCGCCTTCGTATTTGCCGGGCCCTCAACATGCTGCGCAATAAGCACGTCGAGAATCCCTGGAAGAAGCACGACAACATTCCGCTTTGACGTGTTCACGCCTGCTTTCCCGCGCGCCGAAGCCGGGGCTCAGGTACTTGTGTCGTCCGGTCCAGACCAGCGATAGGCGAATGTCAGGTAGCTGAGCTCCAGATAGATCGCTGCGAACGCCGCGAAACCGATAAGTGCGCCGAACTGGTAGAGCGTCAGCCCGAACAGGTAGTCGGGTCGCTCGCCGCCAAAAGAGGCAATCTCCATCGCGTTCTGTGCAAGCTTGCTCCAGGCTCGGTCGGTGCCGAGCATCAGCTCGTGCAGGCCCCATGTCAGGAAGCCCATGAAAAAAAGGCCGATGGACAATAAGCCGAAGGCTAGAGCGCGCAGAGACAGTGGCGCGCGTCTGAGGAACAGCCACAGCCCGGCAATGTAAGCTGAGATCATCCCGAAGCTGACCGAGACAATGGAAATGATGAGGCCTGTGAGGCCGATGCGCATGGCAAGGATTTCGGCTTCTGTCATGGCTAGGGTTCGATCCTTAGGGTTTGCGATGCTGTGCACCCGTGAGAGCGGTCTAGCTGGAAAATCAAACGCACAGGCACGCCGGGCCGAGTAATTATTTGGTGTTTCGCAGCTCTGCTACGCGGTGGACCGGCCCGAAGAGTACATGAACGGAGCCTGCCATTGGCGTTCAGAGTGAGTTCAAATCCACTCCTCCATCTTCCCCCTCATCGAATGACGGCCTTGGCCTTCTTGGCGAGGCAACATAACCGAGGATGAGGTGGATTATGAAGAAGATCGTACTCGCTGCGGCCACGGCACTGATCGCGACCACGGCAGCTGTTTCCGCACATAGCGTTGACAGAGTTCAAGAGCGTCAGGCTGAGCGCATCGAGCATGGCCGCGAGAGCGGAAAGATCACCTGGAGCGAAGGTTTGAAGCTGCGTGCTGAGCAGCGCCGTATCAATAAGGTCAAGGACAAGCTCGCTGCAGATGGTTATCTGAGCCGCCGGGATCGCAAAAAGGTGCATAACCTGCAACGGGAAGCCAACAAGCACATCGCCCACGAAAAGCGCGATGGGTGGCGCCGGGTCTGGTGGCTGCCGCGTTTCGGATACTGACAAGATTAATACGTACAACGAGCAGTCAACGTTAGAGGGCCGGTTTCCGGCCCTCTATCTTATTGATTGACCGAAAACGGAAGTTGACGCTTATTTGCCAGAACTCTTGCGGTTTGGGGGATGTCAATGTCGGGAGCTGAGGGGGCGGTGCGCCATTGCCAGGTCTGCGACGGCGGTCAAGCACAGCCGCGACGTATCGACGAGTACTCCATTTCCAAATGGCCGGTTACGGAATGTCCCAGCTGCGGTTTCGTCTTCCTTGAGCGGGCGCCCGACTACAAAGCGCTTTCAGTCGATCAGGCCTGGGAGAAAAACTACTTCAAGGAAGCAAAGAAGCGTAGGAAGAAAGCCATCTACCGCGTGGATCAGGCAACGCGCTTCCGTCTGGAACTCGGCAAGATGGCCGAAGTTTCACGCGTACGGTCGGTGCTCGGCACTTCGGGCCGCGTTCTGGATGTCGGCTGCGGTGATACGGTTCGTGTGCCCAAGGGCTTCACGCCCTACGGTATCGAGGTTTCGGAAGGCTTGGTGAAACGGGCCAAACCGAGGTTTGAGGCGCTCGGTGGCACTGCCGTGCACGCGCCGGCGCCGACAGGGCTTGACGCATTCGAGGACAACTTCTTCTCGGGGATTCTCATGCGTTCCTACCTTGAGCACGAGGTGGAGCCGCGCAAGGTCTTGCAGAAGGCGTTTGCGAAACTCAAGCCCGGTGGCTCGATTCTGATCAAGGTCCCCAACTACGCTTGCTTCAACAGGCATGTGATGGGGGTGAATTGGTGCGGTTTCCGGTTCCCTGATCACGTCAACTACTTCACCGGCCGCACGTTGCGCCAGCTCGCCGAAAGCATTGGCTTTACATATAAGAGCAAGACGCTTGCTCCGTTTTTCGACGACAACATTTGGGTCGCGCTCTCCAAGAGCTGAGGGAGCGAGATCGGGTGCCACTGACCTTGCGTAGGTTTGTGGGCACATAGGCCCGATGAGGCGAGGGGACTGCCGCCTCGCGGGCCAAGTGACGTGGCCTCACCACAATATCCTCGATCGGCTGCAAGGGTCGCCAATCGGCGTCTCTTTCCTCGTGCGCGTTGATGCATCCGGGCAACTTTGGAGTCTACGGCGCGTCGAACGCGTCGCGACAGGGCAGACATTAGGCAATTGGTAAGGCCGTCTGCCTACCTTCGGGGTTAGAGTTTGTTTGCCTAAATGTGGAGTTAAGAATGGTTGCGTTGGTATCGCTTCCGAGCGAAGAGGTCCTGGAGCCCGGCAGGATCGACGATTTCGATGTTCTCAAGCTCAAGAACAGCTTCTACAACAGCGGAACCCTTTCGGCCGAGGATGCCGACGAGCTTTTTGCCCTTCACGACTCCTACCGGGGTGGGCATCCGCCCTGGGCGGATTTTTTCGTCGAAGCGATCAGCGACTACGTCATTGACCAGGTCGAGCCTGAAGGCTACTTGGCCGCGGAAGGTAGTCTTTGGGTTGTCGAACGCATTTCGAAGTCCGGCAGGATTGCACGAAAGGACAACTTCGAACTCCTCGTCAACGTGCTCGACAAGGCACGCTGGACGCCCGTGAGTCTCGTGCGACTTGCCTTGGAGCAGGTCAGAATCGCGGTCGTCGAAGGAGATGGTCCGCTGCGAGCTGGTCAATCGCTCGAAAAGGGCCGGCTGAGCAGTCCCGAGGTTGAAGTTGTCCGCCACATTCTGTGTGCTTTCGGCGGCGGTGCCGGTGTCGCGCTCACGCGGCCGGAGATCGACGTGCTATTCGAAATTGACGACGCGATTGTCGATTGGTCGGTCAATCCCGCTTGGACTGATCTCTTCGTGAAGGCAGTAACCAACGTTGCAATGGCGGCTTCGGGGCATGCTGTGCCACCCCGTGAGAAGGCGCTGAAGCGTGACGAATGGGTTGAGCGCCGAGGGGAGTGCGCGACGCAGTCGCTTCTATTTGCGCTGGTTGCTTCAAGCCTGGAGGCAATTAAGGACATCTATCACGATCAGTCACCCGAGGAACGGGCGCTCGCGCGACTGGAGCAACAGAGAATCGAGATCATCACGAACGAAGAGATTGCCAGCGTGGACGTAGCGTGGCTATGCGAGCGGATCGAACACAGCGCTCAATTGACGAGCGGTGACTTACCCCTGGCCACCCACCTCAAGAGCCTCAGCGCACGAATTCACCCGGATCTGCGGGCAACAGTGGATCGACTGGGCCGCGCCGCCTAAGCTTCAGAGCGACCTGCAACTTGAGATATATCGGCCTTGGAGGCGCGGCGCCCTGCCGCGCCCAAAGGGTTCATCGCCGCGGTTCAAGATCCTCGTGCTCATCGCAGTTTACGACGCCCCGCGGGCCGTCTAGAAGGACGGTCTATCGCTATCGGCTAAGGATGCCCGACAGGTCGGGTCATACGGGGCTATGTTCAAAAAGATCCTGATTGCAAATCGTGGTGAGATCGCTTGCCGCGTCATGAAGACGGCCCGGAGAATGGGCATCAAGACCGTGGCGGTCTACTCGGATGCAGATCGAGACGCTCTGCATGTGGAGATGGCCGACGAGGCTGTGCACTTAGGTCCACCGCCAGCGACCGAGTCCTACCTGCTGATCGACAAGATCGTCGAAGCCTGCAAGTCAACGGGCGCCGAGGCCGTCCACCCTGGTTATGGCTTCCTTTCCGAGCGCGAGGCCTTCCCGAAGGCGCTCGCTGACGCCGGGGTCGTGTTCATCGGTCCCAATCCCGTGGCCATAGCCGCGATGGGCGACAAGATCGAGAGCAAGAAGGCGGCTGCAAAAGCCAAGGTTTCGACGGTGCCTGGCCATCTCGGCGAAATTGCAGACGCCGCCCATGCAGTAAAGATCGCCGAAGAGATCGGCTATCCAGTGATGATCAAGGCCTCCGCTGGCGGCGGCGGCAAGGGTATGCGTATCGCATTCAATCGCCGCGAGTGTGAGGAGGGCTTTGGTTCGGCCCGGTCGGAAGCCGCATCGAGCTTTGGAGACGACCGTATCTTCATCGAGAAGTTCATCGAGAATCCCCGGCACATTGAGATTCAAGTCCTGGGCGACAAGCACGGCAATGTTATCTACCTCGGCGAGCGCGAGTGCTCCATTCAGCGACGCAATCAGAAGGTCATCGAGGAAGCTCCTTCGCCCCTGCTCGATGAAAAAACGCGCAGGGCGATGGGCGAACAGGCTGTCGCCCTGGCCAAAGCGGTAAACTACGATTCAGCCGGCACTGTCGAGTTTGTGGCAGGGCAGGACAAGAGCTTCTTCTTCCTTGAGATGAATACCCGCTTGCAGGTTGAGCATCCCGTGACCGAGCTCATTACGGGCGTGGACCTCGTTGAGCAGATGATCCGCGTGGCCGCAGGTGAGAAGCTTGCGATTAAGCAATCTGGCGTCAAGCTGAATGGCTGGGCCGTCGAGAGCCGAGTCTATGCCGAAGACCCCTTCCGGAACTTCCTTCCGTCCATTGGGCGCCTTGTGAAATATCGCCCGCCGGAAGAAATTTCCAAGGATGGCATAACCATCCGTAATGACACCGGTGTTTTCGAGGGCGGCGAAATCTCGATGTTCTACGACCCGATGATCGCCAAGCTCGTCACCCACGCCCCGACACGCAGTGAGGCGATTGCCGTCCAAGCCGACGCGCTCGATGCATTTTATATCGATGGAATTCAGCACAACATCCCGTTCCTTTCCGCGCTGATGCAGCATCCGCGCTGGCAGAAGGGCGCGTTGTCGACAAGTTTCATCGATGACGAATACCCGGAAGGTTTCAAGTCGCGGACTGCCGAGGGCGAGAAACTCGAAACCATCGCAGCCGTCGCAGCCGTAATCGATTACCACCACAACCTGCGCCGGCGTGAAATCACTCATCAAATGTCAGGCGATCCGGTCTGTTTTGCTAAGCGGCGTGTGGTGAGGGTTGGAGATTCGGAGCTAATACTCGAGGTGACTGACGGAGAGGACGGACCGCTTAAGGTGACGTTCCTGCATGACGTCGGCCAGCCAGGGCGCACGTTAGAGCTTCTTTCACTATGGTGCCCTGGCGATCCCGTTTGGCAGGGCACTGTTAGCGGAAAGCAAGTTTCCGTGCAGGTGCGCCCGATCCTCAACGGTTTAAGCCTGGCTCACAGTGGCATTCAGACGCCCGTCTACGTCTATACCGCGCGCGAGGCAGCGTTGGCCGCCCTTATGCCTGAAAAGGTGGGGGCCGATATGTCAAAATTCCTGCTCTGCCCCATGCCGGGCCTTATCAAAGCGGTTCACGTCAATGAAGGTCAGGAAGTTCAGGCGGGTGACGCGCTTGCGGTCGTCGAAGCGATGAAGATGGAAAACATCTTGCGGGCTGAGCGTGACGGCGTCGTGAAAAAGGTCAACGCCGCGGCCGGCGACAGCCTGGCGGTGGATGAGGTTATCCTGGAATTTGCGTGATCAGGTCAAAGTTGCGGGCGGGCATATTAGAATGGACGACCACCGGCGGCCGGCTTAGCCATATCGGCCATGGACACCCGAACCATCCACGTGAGGATCGAAGGCCGCGTTCAAGGCGTCGGCTTCCGTGCCTTTGTTGAGCGGAATGCGTTCGAGCTTAGTCTGGAAGGCTGGGTGCGCAACCGCCGGGATGGGTCGGTCGAGGCAGTCTTCCAGGGCCCCCCGGCTCATGTCGAGGACATGCTCAAACGGTGTCATCAAGGGCCGGCCGCGTCCTCGGTCGCACGCGTCGAGCTGATTGGCGAGGGCGTCGGTGTGTATCACGGCTTCGAGGTGCGCCCGACGGTCTGAGGATAGCCTATCGGGTGTACTTCGCCGCTTGGCGCCTCAAGGCGTTAAGGATCGGTTCGTAGGCTTCTTCGTCGCGCGCTTCCGGATAAACCATACAGACGGGATATATGAACTTGCGCGCGCGCTTGGGGCGCCTGAGACGTCCACGCGCCAGATGCGATCGCACGAGCCTTGTTGGAAAGTAGCCCGAGGACTCGTTGGCGAGCAGATAATCGAGTCCGACGGTGCCTAGGTCGAGGTTGAGGCCGGGATTGGTGAGCCCGGGGTAGGCCGCGGCGTGGTCTTGCTGAAAGTCCGGTCCCCAATCGACAAGAACATAGTCATCACGCCGACGTCTCTGATGGGCTGGAGCGCTCGTGACAAGCACGAACTCTTCGTCGAATAGATGCTCGATCATGAGTCCTGGCGGCTGCGTCGGGCGGTACATGACCGCCAAATCAAGTGTCCCCTCGATGAGGCGCTGGGTCAGGACGACGGCAAGCCCAGAACTCGCAGAGACAGCAATATCAGGGATGTTCGTGCGCAGCCAAGACACCCATTTCAGCAGGAATCCATGCCAAAGAGGCGGCGGTGCACCGACAGCGAGATGGTCACGATGCTGATCTGAGAGCCCAACCTCGAGCTGGGCATGCCGCCATACGCGGACCAGCGCCAGCGCGTGCTTTTGAAACTGCTCACCCGCAGGTGTGAGTGCTGCACCCGACTTCGATCGCTCAAACAGAGGCCGACCGAGCTGATCTTCAAGGCCTTTGATGCGCGACGAAACGGTCGACTGAGTGACATTCATCCTACGCGCGGCGTCGATGAAACTACCCGTCTCGGCAACCGTCAGAAAGGTGCGCGCGAGATTGACATCCATCCGGCTCACTTGGTCATCGGAACGCGACAACACCTAACTATCGAAAATATCGATAGCAGTCACCGGAAAAATCCATTTGATGCTTGTGTTGATTCTTACCACATTGCGTGTGTCCCGAAGAGTCGCAAGTGATTCGACTCATTACATTCGGGTTTGCAACGGAAGGACGATTCTCATGAAGGCTAAGGCCAAAGCCAAGAAGAAGCCGGCGAAGCGTAAGCCGGCGAAGAAGAAACCAGCAGCTCGCAAGCCAGCGAAGAGGAAGCCGGCGAAGAAGGTTGCGAAGAAGAAACCAGCCAGGAAGGTTGCAAAGAAGAAGCCAGCCAAGAAGAAGCCTGCGAAGCGCAAGCCAGCGAAGAAGAAGAGATAGTCGGCGCAAGCCGACACTCAGGAGTAGCCGTGATGTCCTCATTGGTTTTTGCGGCTTGTTTGATTGCAGTGCTGATTTGGATGCCCTCGGCCAGTGCGGCATCGATCACTAACCGCGATGACACAGACCATAAGGTCACAGTCGTCGAGGAAAAAGCTAAGCAAGACAACGTCTTGAAGCCTTCAGCGGTGATCGAAGGGGTTTGTCAAAAAGGCTGTGTAGTACGCCTCAACGACAACGAACTGGATGAATACAAACTCGACGGTTCGGACATTGTGTCGATTGAGGATGGTTACCTCTACTACGACGGGCCCGTTACGGGTGAGGTGCCAAAGGTTGGTGATGCGGACCAACGCACCGATCCAAGTGCCGAGTAGATCGAGGTGAAAACCACAAGGATTTGAAGACCCGGCCCTATCAAAAGGGCCGGGTCTTCTTCGTTAAGGATGTTTGCCCTCTACAGGCAGCGCAATACCGTCCTGTTTGGCAACACTTGGATCGGCAGCCGTGCGCGTTAAGCCAAATTGGCGTTCGAAGCACGCATGCAGCACGTTATCCACAACTTCCATCGTCGCGTGTGAACCCAGTTCGGCAAGACTGGTGACGCCGTGTTGAGTGACGCCACAGGGGACAATTGCGTCGTAGTGCGAAAGATTCGGGTCCACGTTGAGGCTCAGGCCATGCAGGGTGATGCCCTTCGAGACGCGTAATCCGATGGCCGCAATCTTGTCTTCGACACCTTTGCCCTTTCCCAGGCGGCTCACCCAAATGCCGATGCGGTCACTGCGGAGTTCGCCCTGGACCCCGAGTTGCGCGAGAACATCGATGATCCAGTTCTCCAAGGACCTGACGAAGGCGCGCACATCGCCGCCTCGCCGCTTGAGGTTCAGCATCAAGTAGACAACACGCTGGCCGGGCCCGTGATAGGTGAACTGGCCGCCGCGACCGGTCCGATGGACGGGAAGGCGGCTCGGATCGAGCAGATCGCCGCTGTGTGCGCTGGTGCCCGCCGTGTAAAGCGGAGGGTGTTCCAAGAGCCAAACGAGTTCAGCGGCTTCGTTTCTGGAAATCAACTGCACACGCTTATTCATCACGTCGAGCGCGCATGCATATTCGACGAGCCCCGGGCTCGCAGCCCAGTCGATCACAGTGTCGTCTTTGCGTGCCGCAGACGGTGGCTTTGGTTCAGGAAGGTCTCGTTCCATCCGTCGAATTTAGGCAGTGAGGCCACCTTTTGGCCAGGTGGTGCGCCCTTTGGGTACGGTGCGCGGTGAAATCGCGCCAAATTGGCCGACTAGCGGCGGCTTGTTCGCACCCGTTGAGTTGGCTATATGAGCCGTCTTCCTTGCCGGCAGGCGGTCGTGGCGGAACAGGTAGACGCGCTACCTTGAGGTGGTAGTGGAGGAAACTCCGTGGAGGTTCGAGTCCTCTCGACCGCACCAGTCAGAGCAAAACTGGCTTTTGTTGCCGGAAAGGAAGTGGCCGAGCGGGGCAGTTGCCCGCAAGTGGGTTTGGCCGCAGCGGGAGAGGTCGGCCAGACCCATTGGGTGAGCTCTCCGCAAAGGTCGACCGCGTCCGGTGTTCTATTACGTCTCAAAGATCCTTTGGTTTGCCCTGCAGCCGTCCGGTCTCCTCACCATCATGCTGGTTGCAGGGGCCATGCTGTTGGTATTGACGCGCTATCAACAGACTGGACGCCGGCTTCTCGTCGTGAGCGCTGGACTGTTTTTGCTCGGCGGGCTGCTCCCCTTGAGTACTTGGCTGATCCTGCCGCTTGAGGAGAGATTTCCGCGTGCAAGCCTCGCTGGCGCGTCGATCGACGGTATCGTGGTTCTGGGCGGGGTAGAGACTTCGCGCGTGGCCCAGAGTCGAAAGGTGCACGCGATTAATGAGGCCGCCGAGCGCATCACCGAGATTGCGGCACTCGCCCAACGCTACCCGCAGGCAAGGATTGTCTTCACCGGGGGATCGGTTGAGGTCTTCTCAGCGCCAACCATTGGAGCAGATGCGGCCAAGCTCGTCCTAAACGATTTGGGTATCCAGGGCGCGGGACGCCTTATCCTGGAACGTGAGGCGCGAAATACCTGGCAGAACGCGCTCTACGTGCAGAAACTTGTGAGACCAAAGCCGGGCGAGCGGTGGCTGCTCGTGACGTCGGCCTGGCATATGCCACGGGCGATGGGGGCATTCCGCCAAGCCGGGTTCACGGTTGAGGCTTGGCCGGTCGACTACCGGACTGCTGACATCTGGGACGCGGTGCGCTTCTTCGATCCACCTTCGGAGGGCCTGCGCCGGCTCGATCTGGTGACCCATGAATGGCTGGGCCTTGTCGTCTATCGGCTAACGGGGCGTAGCAGCGCGCTTTTTCCCGGACCAAACTAAAACTCTCGCCAACAATCACGCGATCGCGCGGGCTGTGACCGAAGGCCGAGCGTCCGTGGCCATCAGGAATTGGTTGATGGCCTCGATCGTTGGTTTATCCTTGATAAGTGGGGCGTGTCCCTGGTTGGCAACGGTGATGGTTGCAATGGCAGGATGGCGCCGCCGCATTTCCTCGACAGTCTCTACCGATAGGATGTCGGAATTCTCACCACGGATCACGAGAAGTGGTACGCGTCTTAGGGCGTCGAATTGCGCCCAAAGTGCTGGAATCGGTCCGTCGAGAACGGAAAGCGCGTTGCTGAGCTTTTGATCGTAACCCGGGGCGGGCTTGCCGTTGCGATCATTGTACCATTGGCGCGCGACTTCTTCCCATTGGTGCTCGGGTAACTCGGGGAAATGCCTACGATTGAGATCGCGGACCATCGTGGCCGCATCGTCCCATGAAATTGGCAAAGGGACGCGGCCGACATAGCCGACAATTCTCGCGATACCGTCAGCCTCGATCACCGGGCCGATGTCGTTCAAGACCAGGGCTCCAATGACGGTGGGCTGGGCGGACGCCATTAGCATCGCAATGAGACCGCCGCGCGAGGTACCGATCACAGCGGCCCCATGCAGTCCAACCATGGTCATGAAGTCGAGAACGTCGATCATTTCGATTGGTAGGGCGTAATTGTTCCAATCGGGATCGAAGTCGGACAGGCCGCGGCCACGGTAGTCGAATGTGTAGACCGGGCGGGCATCGCCAGAATGGGTGCTCAGGGCAACCGCGAGGTCGTGAAAGTCGCGGCCGTTTCGGGTCAGTCCCGGAAGGCACAGGACGGGGCGAGCCTTTCCGCCATCCTGCGCAGGGTAATGGCGTGCATGAAGTCTCAACCCGTCTCGTGCGGTGAAATAAATGTCCTCGAATGTGCCGTTGACTGACGCCATTAGTGCCCCCAGTACGCAAACCAGACGCTGCCGTTGTCGCGCGCGACGACAGCTCAAGAGAGTAGAAGACGACGGCGCGATATCCTAGCCGCCGGATTTGGCCGTGTCAGTTTTGCCGCTTTTTTTCTGGTGCGGGACCAGTGATGCCTCCCGCGCGCGAGAAAGGTCCTCATGGATCCGCAAGGCTGACGCATGCTGGCCGAGCCGCGCACGATAGACCTGGATGTTGGAGAGCACCTTGGCCACATAGAGGCGAGTCTCCTTGATGGGAATGCGCTCGATCCAGTCGATCGGATCCACTTTGGCGCTACGCGGATCGCCGAATTCGCGGATCCATTGGCGTGCACGCCCTGGGCCCGCATTGTAGCTGACAAGCCCAAGAATGTAGGAGCCTGAAAAGTCCGACAACCGGTCACCCACGTAGGCGGACGCAATCATCGTATTATAAGAGCTATCTGTCAGTAGGCGCTTGTTACTGCATTTGACCTTATGCACTCTGCAGACGTGCCTAGCTGTGCCCTTCATGACCTGAAGTATGCCGCGGGCCCCAGCTCCAGAAACAATGCCAGGGTTGAATTCCGTCTCCTGTCGCGCCAGGCCGAGGAGAAATGCCGTTTCGGGCGGTGTGCGCAGGGGCTTGTACTTGGGCAGCGCGTGGACGGGGTAGCTGTAGTAAATCAGGTTTTGGCCGCGCGCGATGGCCCACTTGCCGATGCGTAGCGAAGTCTGTGTGTCTCCGGTCTCGCGTGCAAGGTGTGCAAGGAGAGCTGACCAGCCTTCATCGTGACCCAGCGTTTGTAGGTGCCGGAAGAAGTTGAGCCTGATGTGTTGGCTCAGCTTGCCCTTCTTCGCCACAGTTATTGCTTTCACCGCATCCATATTGGTGAATCGCGTGAGCTGGGCGGGGGTGGGATCTGCTGGTGGCTGCACGCTGAGCCAGTTGCGCCCTGGCTCCAGTTTCTGCGTCGCAAGCAGCCCGTGGAATGTGTCACCGTCGCGCGTCGCGATGCGATAGTACTTCCGTGCTTTCTCGGTATTGCCCATGGCCTCCATTGTGCGCGCGTACCAATAGTGTGCCTTGGCGCGCCCAAGCGGACCGTCGGCCGTCTTGCAATAGGAGCCAAAGTGCTTTTCGGCAGCAGCTGGGTCTTTGAGGTAGCGCAGTGCAATCCAGCCGGCCATGAACGATTGCTGATTGAGGGGATTCACGCTGAGAGGGCCGGCATCGCGCACCAGCTCGTAGGCGAGTTTCGGCTTGTTCACCCTGAGCGCCTGATAGGCAAGCTTTTGCCGCTCTGTCCACCATTCATCAAGGTTCGCAATCTCTTCGGGATCTGTCGGCGCCGAGAGGAGCAGCTTAGCAGCCTTATCTGTCTTGTTGGCCCGCCGCAGCACTTGGACACGATGAAATTGTAATCCCCAGTCGGTCGAATTTGCTTTGAGTCGTGAGGTCGAGACGCGCGAGCGTAGAAAAACGCTGAGCCGGGCTTTGGCTTTCTTTTGTTCTGCGGCAGATAGAAGGGCGATCACGCGCCGCGCCTGTGCTGCTCTTTGCTTCCTTCCGCTCTTCCAGCGCACGTCGTCGATCAGAAGCCGATCAAGTCGCCATTTGTGGTCGTCCTCGGTGAGCAAGGAACCAAAACGTGCCAGGAAGCCGCGCTCGAACTCTACTGCAAGGTCTTGCTCTCGCCAGACCGAGGCTGCGACCTGTCGGGCTTTCTCCTTGTCACCGTTTGCCAAGTGGACGGAGGCAAGTGCTGCCAAGCCGGCTGGCGTCTGCGGCTCGCCATCCTTGAAGTAAGCCTTAATGGCAATTGCACTTCCACCATTCGTAAAGAGGTCTTCCTCCAGGCGCTGCCAAAGCAGGCTGCGGTCCGGCCAGTCTGGATTCCGATCCAGAAAAACGCGAATCTCGGCAGCGTCTCCATAGCCCTTTCTCAGGCGATACCAGTCAATCAACTTGCGCCCGATGGGATCGCGCACCTTGTCCTTGAGCGTCGCTGCCTTCTTCTCGTCGCCCTTGGCAAGTGCTCGGACCGCATCGCCGGTGTTCTCGGCATCGGCGGCTGAGATGTCATAGTCCATGATGGGCTGGATCAGTTTGTCGAGGCGGGCGAGATAGTCCGCCTCGATCTTCTGCAGCGAGACAGAATCATTTGAGCGCGCACTCAAGAGTCCGGCCGCTGCGCCGCGCTGGGTGGGGGCTTCAGCGACCAGATTCGTGGCAAACCGGGCGTGTGCCGGTGGGGGGCTCGTGTTCGACCCAGTCTGGGCCATCGCGCCAAACGATAATGTCGCGAGTATTAGGATGCCCAACACCGGTGCGCGTACGCGCTGACAGCCGGCATTGGACCGCAAATGCGGTTGGGGCCGTTGAGAAAGGATGTCGTTGCCGATCCTAAGCAGGTGAGGCAAACAAAGCTCCTCCAGACGGGCTGGGTGCCGGTCAGCTTGCGGGGTGCAGATCAAGGTCCTAATGTCGCGCCAAATAGTGCGTCGCCGCTCCAACAAATCATCGGCACGGCACGAAGTTACCAAGCCGCCTGACTGCCGACAAGGCACGGACTCAGTAGCAAAAACACAAAGCCCTTGGATGCGGCCATACCATGGCATCCATGTGATTGGCGCACTGCCAATTTGTTGGGCAAAGAGAGAAAAAGAGCGACTCGCTCGAGGATAAGGGGCCGAATGTTCAAGGGGTCACTCACGGCGCTGATTAC
This sequence comes from uncultured Hyphomicrobium sp., assembly GCA_964620915.1. GTDB lineage: Bacteria > Pseudomonadota > Alphaproteobacteria > Rhizobiales > Hyphomicrobiaceae > Hyphomicrobium_A. The sequence continues at coordinate 37,439 of CAZUKP010000013.1, forward strand.
GCCGTTCAAGGATGGTGAGCTAGATGAGGCGGCATTCTGTCGTTTTGTCGAGTGGCAGATTGGTGAGGGCACGCACGGGCTCGTGCCTGTCGGGACGACGGGTGAAAGCCCGACCGTGTCGCACGCAGAACATAAGAAGCTCGTCGAGCTGACGGTTGGGACGGCGAAGGATCGCGTGCCCGTCATCGCGGGGGCCGGCTCCAATGCAACCAGTGAGGCGGTCGACTTTGCAAAGCACGCCCATAAAGTTGGGGCCTCTGCCGTTCTCGTTGTGACGCCGTACTACAACAAGCCGACGCAGGAAGGGCTTTATCGTCACTTCAAGGCGATCAATGATGCGGTTGATATTCCCATCATCATCTACAACATACCGGGCCGCTCCGTGGTTGATATGTCGGTCGCGACGATGTCGCGCTGCTATGAGTTGAAGAATGTGGTCGGGGTAAAGGATGCGACGGCAAATCTGGCGCGTGCCTCTCAGCAGCGCGCAGCGATGGGCCCAGAGTTCAACATGCTCTCAGGCGAGGATGCGACGGCACTTGGGTTTATGGCCCACGGTGGGCAGGGCTGTATTTCCGTGACGTCGAACGTGGCGCCCCGGCTTTGCGCAGCTTTTCAAAATGCATGTATCGCAGGCGACTTTGCAAAGGCGCTGGAAATTCAGGATCGGCTCATGCCGCTCCACGATGCGCTTTTCTGCGAGTCGAACCCGGGTCCTGCGAAATACGCCGCTTGGCGGCTTGGCCACTGTGAGCCTGACACCCGGCTACCGCTTGCGCCGATCTCTGAGGCGTCGAAAGAAATCGTCGACGCCGCACTTGCCAAGGTTGGGTTGGTGCAGGCCAAGGCTGCCGAATAGCCAGCGAGGCTTAAGCATAAATCAAGGAGGACGCTAGGCTATGGCGGCCAACAAGGGCGACGGCCGCCGTGTCATTGCCGAAAACCGGAAGGCGCGCCACGAATATTTCACCACGGATACGATCGAGGCCGGTCTGCAGCTGACGGGCACCGAGGTGAAGTCGCTGCGTCGTGGCCAAGCCAATATTGCGGAGAGCTACGCCTCCTCAGAGGAGGATGGCCTTTGGCTCATCAATGCTTATATCCCCGAGTACCAGGGGGCTGGTCGCTTCTTTCAGCATGAGCCGCGCCGCAAGCGCCGCTTATTGCTGCACAGGAACGAGATCCACAAACTAACAATTGCCGTGGAGCGGAAAGGTATGACTCTCGTGCCGCTCGAGCTCTATTTCAACGCGCGCGGAATTGCGAAACTCAAGCTGGCCGTTGGTGAGGGCAAGAATCTGCGCGACAAGCGCCAGGATGCCAAGAAGCGCGACTGGGATCGCGAGAAGGCGCGGCTGATAAGGGAGAAGGGGTGATGACCCCTGAGGCGCCCGTGGATGATGGCGGAGCTCGCCATCTCATTGCGGGGATTGCCCTGCCGGACGTGGTGTTGCCTTCCACTCGAGGTCTTTCTGTCAACTTGGGTACGCGAACGGGGCGCTCGGTTGTCTACATCTACCCATGGACAGGACGACCTGGCGTCGCCGATCCGCCAGGTTGGGATGACATTCCCGGAGCGCACGGCTCAACGCCCGAGACGGAGGGCTTCCGGGACGCGTTTGAGGCGTATCGAGAGTTGGGCGTGGAAGTCTTTGGCCTAAGCTCGCAGGACAGTGCTCATCAGGGCGAGCTCGTCGAAAGGCTCGGGCTTCCTTTTGCTGTGCTGAGCGACGCAAACTTCGTCTTCCAGCGCGCGCTGGGATTGCCCACGTTCACGGCAGGCAGCCAGACCTTCCTCAAGCGCCTGACATGCTACGTTCGTGATGGTCGCGTGCAGCATGTGTTCTATCCCGTGCATCCACCCGCGGACCACGCGAAAGAGGTTCTTGGCTGGCTATTGCAGGCTGGCGGGGACAGGGAAAGCTAGGCAGGCAGGTCTCAGCCCCCTAGGACGTCGTTCTCGGCGTCCTCGGCACTAAAGCCCATCTTCTCAAGGCCTTCCTCGAGGAAGTCTGCCAGCATGGGAATGCCCAGCAGATAACGTGATGTCGCATTCGTTCTCTCGCGCCGTGCCGTCTCGACGGCCTCGTCAAACTCTTCAGCCTCGTACGTTCCCCGCCCGACCCAAGCGAGAGCGACGAGGCTGGCCTGCTCGTCGTCGTTCAGTGCTTCGATAAACGAGGCGATCTCTGCCCGTGTGGAATCGTTTGCGAAGTCTTCAAGGATGGCATCGGGATTGTCATCAGCATCTCCCTCTTCAGGAGTGTTGTCCCAAGCGCCGACCTTCGCGTCGTATTCGCGGGCTTTGATGATCACATGTGCCACTTTTTCAGGTGCGATTTCGACCGGCATGGCGAAGAACTCTCCGGGTTAGAGTGATGCAGGCATGCGAAAGGTTGGTGCGATCATAAGCAACCGCAAATCGCTGCACGAGCCTTCCATGCAAATAGCACTGGTTCGATCCCTCCGGAATAGCGAACCAACATTCGCACAGCGATCAAGACTTGCCCCTCTGACGAATAGTTGGCTGCCTATTTCCGCACGGGGCCGGGGATCACCGTCCTGATGGCCGCAAACACATCCTGGAACATCTTCGGTGTGAGCCGACCGGTGTTGGTGTTGTAGCGTGAGCAGTGAAAACTGTCGAAGAGGGGAGGATGATCCGCCAGTTCGTGATGCGCACCGTGGGCGAAGGGAAACTGAGCGCGGCGATAGCCTAGGGCCGCCAGGGAGCTGTCGTGTGCAACACGCCCCAGAGCCAAGATGGCCCTGAGGTTTGACATCTGCGCGATCCGCGCGCTCAAAAAGCGCCGGCAGGTCGCGATTTCGGCGGTCGTGGGATTGTTTTCCGGCGGCACGCAACGCACCGCATTGGTGATCATGCAGTCAACCAAGGAGAGCCCATCGTCGGGGCAAGCCTCGTAGCGGCCGGCAGCAAAACCAAAATCCAGAAGTGTGGCGTAGAGCAGATCGCCGGCATAGTCGCCAGTAAAGGGTCGCCCCGTACGATTGGCCCCCTTGAGCCCCGGTGCCAGCCCGATGATGAGGAGGCTGGCATCCGCGTCCCCGAAAGACGGGACAGACCCGTTGTACCAGGACGGTTCCTTGGCCTGATTGAGATTGCGAAAGGCGACAAGCCGCGCGCAGGCACTGCAATGCTTAGGTGGTTCAGGCTTGCCCGAGGCCACTCTATGCGGCTGCACCCCCATCTACAAACGGCCGTTGCTACCGTCAGACTTCGTCAGAAAGGTCGTCGGAGTCGTGGAAGGTGTCCGCATCACGTGCTTCGTAGCCCCTTGGGGAGAATGAGCGGCCATCGCGGACAGGACGGGTCGCGGGGTCCCGGCAGATCTGATCTTCCATGTCCGCGAGGTCGAGAAATTGGTCCGCCTGGCGGCGTAGCTCATCGGCAACCATGGGCGGCTGCGTTTGCAGGGTGGAGATAACGCTAACGCGTTTACCCATCTCCTGGAGCGCGCCAACAAGGCTGCGGAAGTCGCCATCGCCGGAGAACAGCACAATGTGATCCAGATTCTTAGCAAGTCGCATGGCATCGACCGTCAGCTCGATATCCATGTTGCCTTTAACCTTGCGCCGGCCCGAGGCGTCCGTGAACTCCTTGGTGGGCTTCGTCACCATGGTGAAGCCGTTGTAGTCCAACCAATCAATCAGGGGCCGGATCGAGGAATACTCCTGGTCCTCAGCAATTGCCGTGTAATAGAGGGCGCGCACGAGCTGCCCCTTCTGGCGGAACATAGAGAGGAGCCGCTTATAATCGATATCGAATCCGAGGGACTTGGCGGTGGCGTAGAGGTTGGCTCCATCGACAAATAGCGCAATGCGCTCGTTCGCGTAAAAATGCATTCCATCACCTTCAAGCTGAAAATTTGCCGGTTAAGCACCAGCAGGTCATGCCTTGCCTGCTTGCATGAGGCACCGCCGAAATGACCGATCATGCGCAAGGCTCGCGTTGCTTGTGCCATATATATCCACGCAATCCAGTTAATTGCAGTTTAGCGACAATGTGAAGCACCAGTAGTACAAGCTGGAGAAGCACTGAATTTTCAAGAACAATGTCCTGAACCCTAAGTTGAGGCCGGAGTGGCGAGAGATCCTGGGAAGAGAAATTCTGGGTTCCTTTTCATCTAATACAAACCTCAATGTGTTCGAGTGGTTCCAATAAAGCCGCGTTGCCTTGATTTGCATGCTCTTTCATGTCACTAGGGCAGCCTGGGCCATGTTTCGCAAGGTTGTCTTGCGGCCGTAAGGTCCCTATTTCCCAGTTAAACCCGCTTGGGATGAGAGGGGTGCTCCACAATGGCACGCGTGACGGTTGAAGATTGCGTTGACAAGGTTCCGAACCGGTTCGAGTTGGTACTCTTGGCCGCGCATCGCGCTCGTTCGATTGCCGATGGCAGCTCAATTACTGTGCCGGTCAATGATGACAAGAACGCCGTCATTTCGTTGCGCGAGATTGCCGAAAGGACCGTTCCGCCTGAGGACATGCGTGAATCCCTCATCCACTCCATTCAGAAAAACGTGGAAGTGGATGAACCTGAGGCTGCCGCTGCACCGCTTATGCCGCCGGACCGACGAGCCCCTGTTCTTGGGCGCGACGACCAAGGCAGCGACGCCGTCGTCGACGTTATGACGGAAGAGCAGCTTTTGCGGGGTCTGGAGAGCATGACCCCGACAGAGCCGTCCGCAAATGCTGGCCCGAATGGTTTGCGGGATCGCGAGCGCGGACGCTAGGGTTCTCATCGGCGCTTTTCCGCACCCGGCTGCTCCGTTAGCACTGAAGTTGGGAGAGCCAATGCGGTCAGCTCCCTTAAGGCGACATTCGTCAGTGGGCGCGGCGTGCCATGATGCGGCAGTACGAGCTCGTAGAGCGTGTTCTGAGTTACGATCAAAGTGCGGATGAGGCTCTTCTCAACCGTGCGTACGTCTACGCGATGAAGGCGCACGGACACCAGAGGCGTGCCTCTGGCGACCCCTACTTCTCGCATCCGCTAGAAGTCGCCGCCATTCTTACCGATCTCAAGCTTGATGATGCGACGATCGTGACGGCGCTGTTGCACGACGTCATAGAGGATACCGCAACGACGCGCACCGAAGTCGATCAACTGTTCGGTCCCGAGATCGGTTCGCTGGTCGAAGGCCTCACGAAGATCAAGCGACTTGATCTGGTATCCAAGAAGGCCGAACAGGCAGAGAACTTCCGCAAACTCCTGGTCGCTATCTCCAGCGATATACGCGTGCTGCTGGTCAAGCTCGCCGATCGGCTGCACAACATGCGCACGCTGGAGCATGTGAAGCCGGAAACGCGCAGACGTAATTGCGAAGAGACCCTCGATATTTATGCACCCCTTGCGGGGCGTATGGGTATGGAAGCGATGCGCGAGGAGCTCGAAGACCACGCGTTTCGTTGGGTGCACCCGGAAGCTTATCAAGCCGTAACCGCGAAACTTGCAGAGCTGAGAAAGTCGAACGAGGGGCTGGTCGAAGAAATCCGCGCAGCGCTCGTCTCCAAGCTTGAAGAGGTCGGTTTTAGGGCAGAAATTTCGGGCCGCGAGAAGAAGCCCTATGCCATCTGGAGCAAGATGGCCAACAAACAGATCAGCCTTGAGCAACTCTCTGACATTTATGCGTTCCGTGTAATCGTCGACACGATCGATGACTGCTACCGCGTGCTTGGCGTGGCGCATACGACCTGGCGCACCGTTCCGGGTCGGTTCAAGGACTACATATCGACCCCCAAGCAGAACAACTATCGATCGATCCATACGACTGTCGTGGGGCCGCGTCACCAGCGCGTGGAGCTGCAGATCCGCACTCGTGAGATGCACCAGATTGCAGAGTATGGGGTTGCCGCACACGCCATCTACAAAGACATTTCTCGTGCCGCCGTGCAGGGCAATGGCAAGGGAGCTTCCGTTCTCGACAAGGATAGCGGGCCATTTGTCTGGCTGCGCCGGCTGGTCGAAACGCTTCTGGAAGGATCAAACCCCGAAGAATTTCTTGAACATACCAAACTTGAGCTGTTTCAGGATCAAGTCTTCTGTTTCACCCCGAAAGGGCGCCTGATCGCGCTACCGCGAGGGGCCTCGCCGCTCGACTTTGCATACGCCGTACATACCGACATCGGCAATGCCGCTGTCGGCGCCTTCGTCAACGGGCGCCACGTTCCCATCGATACGCAATTGCGCAATGGCGATGAGGTCGAGATCGAAACCTCTAAGGACCACACGCCGCTGGCAGCATGGGAGAATCTGGTCGTTACCGGCCGAGCCCGTTCGGCCATTCGAAGGGCGGCGCGGACGGCTGTGCGCAAACAATACTGCGAGCTTGGGCGCCGGTTGCTCTCGTCGCACTTCGAGCGGTTGGGCGAGGAGTTGACGGACGAGAAGATCAAGAAGGCACTGCCGCGGCTCGGTCAGAAGTCACTAGATGATGCACTTGCCGCTGTTGGCCGCAACGAATTGGAGATCAACAGCGTTCTGCGCGCTACGATCCCAGAAGCGCTTGAACGTGCCGATGGCAAGCAGAAAGAATCCTATCGCCGCACGCGCCGCTTCGGCCGGGCACGGGCTCAAGAGGGCTGGTTTAACATCGATCGGGTAATGAGCCTGAAGTTCCGCGCCGGTGCGGAGCCAAAGGAGACGAGCGGTCTGACGATCCGCGGTGTGAAGGACGACGTTCCTGTGACCTTCGAGCCAGGCGGTGCGGTGCCCGGTGATCGTATTGTGGGCGTGCTGACGCCTGGCGAGGGCATCCGTATCTTTCAGATTCATTCACCTCGCTTGAAGGAGTTCGAGCACGAGGGCTGGATAGATGTAACCTGGGATATTGACCCGGATACGCCTCAGCGTTTTCCGGCCCGGATCAGTGTCACCGCGCTCAATGAGCCGGGGACGCTGGCGCAGATTGCGAAGGTTATCGGCGAAGGCGGCGGCAACATCGACAACGTCAAAATGATCCGCCGGGCCCCCGATTTCACTGAAATGAGGATCGAATTGGAGGTTCTCGACCTGGTGCATCTGAACCACATCCTGGCTGGACTTCGCGAAAAGGCCGTGGTCAACAAGGTCGAGCGCGTATTTGATTGATACAAGAATCGGACATATGCGTGCCTTGGGGGCAGGTGCTGGTTGGAGTGCCAGGTGATGGTTGATCGTGCTGAAAGCGTTGTGCTCGCGGACAGCGAAAAGAGCAGTTCGGAATCGCGAGCCCATTGGTCACATCACTTGGTGCATTTGCGCGCGAACCCACACGAAATTGCGATGGGCTGCGCAGCCGGCGTATTCGCTTCAATCACGCCCTTGCTGGGGGCTCAGACCCTAATCGCTGTTGTCCTAGCCTTCTTGTTGCGGGCGAGCATACCGGCCGCGATTGTTGGAACATTTTTCGGTAACCCGTTGAGCTGGCCCATTATTTGGGCTTCGACCTATGCGATGGGACTCCAGATTGTCGGCTTGGACGGCGTTCTGGACACAACCGCCTTCGAGCAGAACATCATGCTACTCTGGGCGGCACTGCTTGAGTGGTCTCCGCACCTGCTCGACGCGACGGCTGCGGTTCTTTGGCCAATACTGGGTCCGATGCTGGCGGGAAGTGTGCCGTTGGGTCTCATCACGGCCGCCGTCGTCTACTATATTGCACGCAACTCGATCCACGCTTGGCGGGCTCGGCGTACCAGTATTTGAGGCCGTCTGCGGCTCAATATGGCCCACTGAAAGTCATTCTCGGCGTATGTCCACTTTTTTGACCACTCCTTACCTCCGTCTTGGCGTGAACATCGATCACGTTGCGACTATTCGTAACGCTCGCGGTGGGCGCCATCCCGACCCCTTGCGTGCGGCCCACCTGGCTGTCGAGGCAGGCGCTGACGGCATCACTGCGCATTTGCGTGAGGATCGCCGGCATATCTCGGACCGAGATATCGCGCGATTGAAGAGTGAAATTACACGCCCGCTTAATTTAGAGATGGCGGCCACGGAGGAGATGCTTCAGATCGCGCTCCGTCATGTGCCCAATGCGTGCTGCCTTGTACCTGAACGTCGCGAGGAGAGAACAACGGAAGGCGGCCTCGATGTTGTCCGAGGCGGAGAGGTGCTTGCGCACGTCGTCGATGAGCTCAGATCCGCCGGCATAAGAGTGTCTCTATTTATTGAGCCGGATGTCGAAGCAATCGAAGCGTCGGCCAACATCGGCGCCGACATCGTCGAGCTTCACACAGGTGCTTATTGTGAGCGTGCGCTCGAAGACAATGCCAATGGTGTAGCAAGCGAGCTTGAGCGCATCGCGCAAGCAGCAACGCTTGCGGCCGGCGCTGGGCTGGAAGTCCATGCAGGACATGGTCTCACGTTCAACACGGTTGGGGGCGTTGCGCGCTTGTCGGAAATCGTTGAACTCAACATCGGACATTTTCTTGTCGGTGAGGCGATCTTCGGCGGACTTTCTAGTGCGGTGCAACGCATGCGCGTTCTGATGGACGACGCGCGGACGGGCGCCGAGCCGGTCCGTGAACATGAGAGGCAGTTGTGATTATCGGCGTCGGCAACGATCTCATCGACATCCGGCGTATTGAGAAGACGCTCGAACGGTTTGGTGACCGGTTCGTCGAGCGCGTGTTTACCGAAACAGAGCGATTGAAGTCAGATCGGCGTGTACAACGGGCAGCCTCATACGCTAAGCGCTTTGCGGCCAAGGAAGCCTGCGCAAAGGCACTGGGAACTGGTTTCCGCCGCGGTGTCTTTTGGCGGGACATGGGCGTCATCAATCTACCTTCCGGGCGTCCGACTATCAGACTTACGGGTGGTGCGGCTGCACAGCTGGAGAGGATCGTGCCGGAAGGTTATGAGGCGCGCATCGATTTGACTTTGACCGATGATTTCCCCCTAGCCGCCGCAATCGTCATTATCTCTGGGTTGCCGGAAAAAAATGATCGCCGGTGAGGACGTAGAATTTCAGATTGCCTCATTGGCGCGGGACGTGAATTGCGTGCCAGGGGCAAAATGGCTATAGCGGCCGGGCTCGGCATGGGAAATGTCCACCTATGCGGGCTATCAAGGAGTAGTAAATGACGGTGCAGGTGAACGCGAATAAGAAGGGCGGTTGGCTGGAAACGGTGACGATCGTCATCGAGGCGCTAGCGATCGCTATGCTGGTGCGCACGTTCCTGTATCAGCCATTCAACATTCCCTCGGGCTCAATGAAAGAGACCTTGCTCGTCGGCGACTACCTCTTCGTGTCAAAGCTGTCTTACGGATATAGTCGGTACTCCTTTTACAACCTCATTCCGTTCAACGGCCGCATTTTTGGCGCTTCGCCCAAGCGCGGCGATGTCGCTGTGTTCAAGTTGCCGCGTGACAATTCCACCGACTACATCAAACGCGTCATCGGCCTTCCCGGTGAAGAGATCGCGATGCGTGAAGGCGTGCTCTACATTAACGGTAAAGAGGTCCCCAAGCACCGGACGGGAAGCTTTGTCACGCAGGAGAATGGTGCATCACCTCGTCCCATTCCGACGTTTGAGGAAACGCTGCCAAACGGCGTCAAGTACACGGTACTTGATAGCGACCCGAGTGGTCCCTTCGATAATGTCGGTCCCTATAAGGTTCCCGAAGGGCATTATTTCATGATGGGCGACAACCGCGACAACTCGACGGATAGCCGCGCATCATGGGGCGTAGGGTTCGTTCCTTCCGAGAATCTGATCGGGCGTGCTGAGATCATCTTTTTCTCTGCGGCAGTCGATGAACCAGATGCTTTTCGGTGGTGGAGCCCTTGGACGTGGCCGTTTGACATTCGCTGGGATCGCTTCTTCAAACTCGTGCGATAACGCTGGCACGGGTACTGTGCACCCGTCGGGGCAGGTATTCGGCTTTTAACGACTCCGGTGGTCTGTTGAGCTCATGCTGCGTGCGCGTAAATTCAAAGATCTCGAAAAGGCACTGGGCTACCGTTTCAAGAACCAGGAACTCCTGGAGACGGCGCTGACCCATGCGAGTGCGCGCGGTGCAAAGGGACGGCGTCACGACAACGAACGTTTGGAATTTGTAGGCGATCGCGTGCTCGGTCTCGCGATTGCCGAGCTGCTCAACGAAAACTTCCCAAAGGAAAACGAAGGGGAACTTGCGCGTCGCTTCAATCGTCTTGTGCGCGGTGAGGCCTGCACGAAGGTCGCGCGCGCGCTCAATCTTGGAGTCTATCTTATTCTTTCGGACAGCGAGGCTGGAAGCGGTGGACGCACCAAGAAGACAATTCTTGCCGATGCGATGGAAGCGGTGTTGGGTGCGATTTTTCTGGATGCGGGTTTCAATAGGGCGCGGGCGATCGTTCGACGGTTGTGGGAAGACTTGTCGGGCGAACTACCGACAGTGGAGGCTGACGCGAAGTCCGCGCTGCAGGAGTGGGCACAGGGACAAGGCCTCGCATTGCCCGAATATGTCGAAGTCGCACGCAAGGGTCCCGACCACGCACCGCGTTTCACGACAGAAGTGCGCATTCCAGGCAAGCGACCCGCGCGCGGTGAGGGTGCTTCGAAACGGGCAGCTGAACAATCAGCAGCAACGGCGCTACTTGAGCGCGAAGGTGTGATCGGAACAGTGGCCAATGAGTGACAGCGGCAAAAACAAGAAATCCACCGATGCGGTCCCGCCAGACCAGCAGAAGTGCGGTTTCATCGCCATTATTGGTGCGCCGAACGCGGGCAAATCGACTCTTGTCAACGCGCTTGTTGGCGCCAAGGTCGCGATCGTGTCGCGGAAAGTGCAAACCACCCGTGTGCCGATCCGCGGCATCGCAATCGAGGGCGTAAGCCAGCTCGTGTTCATCGATACGCCGGGACTATTTGCTACGCCGCGCCGCCGCCTGGAAAAGGCAATGGTTGACGCGGCGTGGGGCGGTGCGAAGGAGGCCGATGCCATTGCGCTCGTCGTCGATGCAGCGCACGGAATTGACGAGGATGTCGAAGGTATTCTTCAGAAGCTGGAAGGTGTGAAGGCCCCTCGTGTTCTCGTGTTGAACAAAATCGATCGTGTCGAGGCCAAGAAGTCGCTTTTGGTGCTGACCGACGAACTCGTGCGCCGGCTTTCGCCCGACAAAGTTTTCATGATTTCGGCATTGTCGGGAGAGGGCGTCCAAGACCTGAAAACATTTCTGGCCGAGAAAGTGCAGGCGGGGCCGTGGCACTATCCCGCAGACGACCTTTCCGATGTGCCCATGCGTGTGCTCGCTGCCGAGATCACGCGAGAGAAGATCTACAACCGATTGCACGACGAGCTGCCCTACGCCACGACCGTTGAGACGGCGTCCTGGGAAGACCGCAAGGACGGCTCGGTTCGCATCGAGCAGACGATCTTCGTGGCGCGCGATGGACAAAAGGCCATTATTCTCGGCAAGGGCGGTCAATCGATCAAACAGATCTCGATGGACGCGCGGCGCGAGTTGACCAATATTCTGGAACGGCCGGTGCATCTGTTCCTCTTTGTGAAGGTGCGCGCCGGTTGGCAGAGTGACCCGGAGCGCTATCGCGAGATGGGAATGGAGCCGCCAAAGGAATGATGGTGCGCGGGTTCGCAATCGCATTGCTGGGATTTGCCGTCTCCATGGCGGCGGGTCCGATGCCCGGCCATGCTGCCGTGCGGGTCTGTAAGGGGCCTGTGACGAGTGCGGTCTTTACCGATGAAAGCGAGAAAGCGGGAAAGACACGCGCGCTTGCCGACTGGAAGGCGAAGGTGGCGCTGCTTGGCGAGCGATATACAAGTTGGCGTCTTGCCATCGACAAACGGCTCACGTGCACATTGGTCGAAAACAAGTTCCATGCCTGTGTCGCCCATGGCAGGCCGTGTACCATTAAGCAGGTCCCGCCAATTCCGCGGCTCGGCCCCAAGCCCGACCCCGCTTGATGCCTATCGCGAAGCGGGGCGCGGCGCGCTGCGACTCCGTTTAGGATCAACCCATGCAATGGTCCGATGAAGGCGTCATCCTTTCGGTCAGGCCGCATGGCGAAACGTCTGCGGTTATCGAGATCCTTACGCGCGCCCATGGCCGTCACCTGGGGCTCGTGCACGGCGGCCGCTCGCGCCGGCTGCGTCCCGTCCTGCAAATGGGCAATCACGTCGAGGTCGTATGGAAGGCACGGCTTGCCGAACATCTGGGGAATTTGAGCGTCGAGCTTATTAAGGGGTACGCCGCCCAAGCGATGGAGGATCGTCTGGCACTGGCGGGCCTCACCTCCTTGTGCGGTTTGGCCCGCTTGCTTCCCGAACGCGATCCTCATCCAAACCTCTTTGAGGTCACCCTGTTTGTTTTGGGCTTCCTGGATGAGCCCGACGTCTGGCCGGCACTGATCGTGCGCTGGGAGATGGCGCTGCTGGATGAGTTGGGTTTCGGTCTCGATTTAAAATCGTGTGCGGCCACTGGATCAGCAGACAATCTCATTTACGTCTCGCCGAAGTCGGGGCGCGCGGTTTCTGCTGCGGCAGGCGAGCCTTACAAGGAACGGCTCTTGAAGCTGCCCGCGTTTCTCGCCAAGAACGGGCAGACCGGGGTCGGCGAAGACGATGTGGTGGCCGGTCTGGCGCTCACAGGCCACTTTCTCGAAACGCGCGTTCTACTTCCGCGCGATGAAACCATGCCTGAGACGCGCCAGCGGCTCAGCGAGCTGATTATGCGGCACGCGGCGGCGAGCTAATTCGCGGCCGAGCGCTGACTGACCTGAATCTTAGCACCACCGCCCTTGGCCGGGGATATCGTAAAGACCTGGCCGTTGCGTGCCTGATAGCGCGATGTCCGTTTGGATTTGCCGCCGGTCTTGAAGATGATCGCGCCCGGTTCACACGCTGTGTGCGTGATCGTATAGCGCGGCTCGATGCTGTGACTCTTGCCACCGAAGTCATAGGGCACGGTCGTGCGCGAGGTGTTCTTGATCTTGAACTCATACTTGAGCGCCATCGGCCGGCCGAAGAGCTGCACGGCGATGTACTTGGGATCGCGCGCGGGTGCGCGCACGATCGCGACGCCGATTTCGGTGACGTTTGGCGTCAACATATTTTTGCGATGGCCGGGGGATTCTTCCCAGCCTTCGACGGTCCGTCTTGCATAGTCGCGCGCTTCAAAGCCGCGACTGTCGTAGAGAAGCGCAAGGTTCTCCGCGATCTGGCAGTAGGTATATCCGGCTTTGGTGACGCGCCCGGCCAGGTCCGTGCCGCCGACGGTGTGGGAGAACTCACCTGTTGCCGCCAGTTTCTTGGCATAGCGGCGCGCCGCTGCGGCGAGCAGTTTGTTGGACCTGACCTGCGAGAGGCCGTTGTCTTGGCGGAAGGCGTTCGTCATCTCGACGATGGCAACTTCAGCGATGGGGACATCCATGGCGATCGGCATACGCTCAGTTTCGAGAAAATGTAGGCTCTATCGTGGCTTCCCTGTGCTGCTTTTTGGGTTGTGTGGCGGTGCATAACCGGTGAGGGGCAGTGGTTGGGCTGCCCCTCACCCCGACCCTCTCCCCGCACACAGGGAGAGAGAGAGAAGACGGGGGAACTTGTGTCTGCGACGAGTCTCGCGCTGGCCCGGGATGACGAAAGGGTGTGTGAGGAGGGCGTGGGCAGCGGGCAGTAGGCAGTAGGTATTGGTCTCGCGGCGCGAAGCACCCGAAGGGATGAAGAGAAGTGGGGACACGGCGCGCGGCTTTCGGGCTTTCGTTGGGGGCCGTTGCTCATCTCACGCGCGATTGGACCGGGGCCGGTGCACGCCACTCAAACTCGATCAAAGATTATAGGAATTTTGTCTATAGACAAAAAAGAGTTGTCAAAGTATGTCATTGGCGCATGAGGTCAACGGACCAGACTTTGATCAAGGTCGCCGACCGGCTTAGCGAGCTTTATGGCCTGGCTTTCGGAGGCAAGGAGCTCGGCCGGTACCGAATATCAGCGAAACTGGTGCGGCAGTTGGCTGGGCGCCGCAGGCTGTATGAGGAAGACATTCGGGAACTTTCGCGGGGCATGCTGGAGCGCGAGTACATTCTCATCGACATGGAGAGCTACTTCGTCGTGATGAGCGCCAATACGTTCACGAACTACCGCCGCGCAAATGAGGAATGTTTGGATTGAGCTCGAGCATGCCAAAGACCCAAGTCGTCGTGAGAAAGGAGATCGGCTGGCGTGAGTGGATCGGTCTGCCGGAACTTGGAATTGCCAGCATCAAGGCGAAGATCGATACCGGTGCGCGCACGTCAGCACTACATGCGGTGGATCTTCGCCCCTACGAAAAAGATGGTGAGCACTGGATTGATTTTCGGGTTCCGCTGGCTGGATTGCCGGGTGACAAGCGGTGCAGCGCCCGGATCATCGACCAAAGAGACATCAAGAATACGAGTGGTGTGGCGGAGCGGCGCTATGTCGTGGAGACCACGTTGGTCATGGGGGCAAAACAGTGGCGTGTCGAGCTATCTCTGGCAAATCGGCAGGAGATGGCATTTGAGGTCATACTCGGCCGAACAGCCGTGCGCAGGTTTGGGCTTCTGGTCAATCCCGGAAGGTCGTTTCTAGCCGGTCCACCCCTAAGTCGTGACTAGGATTCAACGGGGCTGTGGAATAGGCGGCGGGCTGCGCCGGCAATCGTTGCCTCGTGAGCCGGGATACCACGGCTTGCGCAATGGAGTCAGAAAATGAAAATCGTGATGCTCGCTCGTAATCCGAACGTTTACTCGCACAAGCGGATTGCCGAGGCGGCTGAAGCTCGCGGGCACACGCTGGACATCATCAATACGCTTCGCTGCTACATGAACATCGTGTCGCGGCGGCCGGAGGTTTATTACAACGGTCAAAAGGTTGAGAAGTACGACGCGATCATTCCCCGCATCGGCGCATCGATAACATTCTACGGATTGGCCGTGCTTCGCCAGTTCGAGATGATGGGGGTCTTTCCGTTGAATGAATCGGTGGCGATCGGACGCTCCCGCGACAAGCTGCGCTCGATGCAAATTCTTGCCCGTGACGGTATCGGATTGCCGGTGACGACCTTCGCGTACGATCCCAAACAAACGCAAGAGGTGCTGGACCTGGCAGGCGAGCCACCGCTCGTCATCAAACTGTTGGAAGGGACGCAAGGCATTGGCGTCGTACTTGCCGATAGCCATCGCTCTGCAAAATCCGTGATCGAGGCCTTCCGCGGAGCGCGCGTCAACATTCTTGTGCAGGAGTTTATCAAGGAGGCGGGTGGCACGGATATTCGCGCGCTCGTTGTCGGTGGCAAGGTCATCGCCGCCATGCAGCGCCGCGGCGCGGCGGACGATTTTCGTTCGAACCTCCACCGTGGCGGGAGTGCCGAGGCCGTCAAGATTTCGCCCGAGGAGCGTCTGACCGCCACGCGCGCGGCGAAGGCCTTGGGCCTGAATGTTTGCGGCGTCGACATGCTTCGTGCCAATCACGGCCCGGTCGTTATGGAGGTCAATTCCTCTCCGGGTCTGGAGGGCGTGGAGAAAGCGACGGGCATTGATATCGCCGGACAGATTATCGAGTTCCTTGAGAAAAACGCCCAGCCCAACCGGACCAAGACGAAGGGCAAGGGGTGAGACAGATGCGGCCTGCGCTAGCGCGGGTCCAAAAATAACTAGCCTGAAGATTTCGGCGCCGGCGATTCCTGGGCGAGGTGATCCGTCGTCAGTCTGGATTACGTCCCCGAACGGGGCGGGTGAGAATTAGATAAGGCACCACGTCGACGGGTCAGTGCGTAGCCGATACAAGCCGCGACGCCCGCCTGCCAGACCAGGAAGAGCGGCAGAAGATTGTCGTCAGGCATTTGCGCTGAGCGCACGACCAACAGCCCGGCAACTGCACCAACACCGATCGTAAGCAGCCAATCCGGCAATCGCCTCAAGGAGGGGAGGGCGATGGCTCCACCCAGCATGGTTCCAGCCGCGCCGATAGCGCCCGCTACAAGAGCGCCGAGATAGATGCTTCTCGTTGCGTCGCCGGTGACCGCAAGAAAGCCGCGCATAGCCACAATCCATGCAACGGCCGTGAACAAAAGCGCCAGCAACGCAGCCCACCAGCTCGCCCCTCCCCACCGGAAGATGCCAAACGCGATCACCAAGCCGAACAGCACTCCAGGATGGATCGGCACGTCGAACGCCGTGACGTGCTCGGCTGCCGCGGGCGGAAAGTTGGTCAGTAGTCCCGACATCAGTCCGAGTCCGGCAAGCCAGATGACAGGCGGACTGACTTTGAAAGGTGTCATAAGATCCTGCGTGCTGCTAGCTAGGCGAGATTGCGTACGTGGCAAGTGCAATTTCGGCAGCCAAGAGCAGCAGAATGATGGCGAACATATCTAACTTTTGGCGGGTCATTTTTCTATCCTCCACTTGGGGGAGGAGAAGAGCGCTGGCACTGGAGCCAGCAATAACCAGCATATGATGTCGTTTGGAACCAAAATAAAGAGTGTGCTGCCAGTTGCCGGCCCGCGATGGAACGTCGCAAGGCACCACAGCAGGTGCGCTGCACGCAACCCATTGCTCAAGACGCAACTGTGCCCCGAAGTCCGGTTCTTACAAAAGGGTAAGGGGAGAATCAACGGCAGCGCGCGCGACAACGCGGGGGTGCAAAGCATCAAGGCTGAAATTCTTGGAGCCGGCGATGTCTTTGGCGAAGTGATTGTCGTGGTTCATTCACTCTTCTCCGATACATGCACTTCGCCTATCATTCCGACGTGTTCGACAGAGGGAGCCGGACAGCGATGGGCAATGCGAGTTCCAGTTTGGTCCTGTGCGCTCAAACCCAAAGGCAAATCCACATGCCCACTCGTTACCTGGCATCGTCACTGCACCTATGGGGTTTGATATTGGGGTGCGCCTTGTCAGCGGCTGTACTCCCGATCTCTGAGGCCAGGGCCTGCGCCTGCTGCGGGACCTACAAGGTTGTCAACGTCGAGGGCTGGGATGTCCTCAATGTCCGGTCCGGCCCGGGAACCGAATATCAGATCGTCCATACGCTGGCGCCTGACGAAGGGTGCATCGTCCAATCGGGGAAACGCAGCGGCTCCTGGGTTAGCATCAAAACGCAGGGAGTCGCTGGGTGGGTGAAGAGCCGCTATCTCGAATACATCCCCTAATTTCCAAACTATCACACGTCGTCAAAGCGCATGTTCGTCAGGATCGGCGCTGAGGGGTCACTCGACTACGAGGATTGTAAGAATGCGCATCTCATTGTTCCTGGTCGCCACGCTTGTGTTCTTGTTGCCGGTTTCGTCGGCAAGCGCTCAGTCGCGAGACTTTTCCTGTGACGACGGCAGTTTGATCAGTGTGACCGTTCTGGACAATCAACGGGTCCGGGCCGGGCCGATCCAGGGAGAGATGATCACACTGCGCGAGAGTTCGACGGAGAAGTGGTACTTCTTGAAGGGCGACTACGGCGTTCGCATTTCTCCCGACCAGGCGCGCCTCAAAGTCGAGATCCCGGACTTTGGCGTGGTCTCGTGCGTCTATCAGACGGGCAACACCACATCGGCCGGCGCGTCGACGCTTCCCCATGCCGCCACATCATGGGGCGGCAGCGTGCGGTCGGGGCCAGGCACCAATTACAAGAAAGTCGGCAGCCTGTCGGAAGGTGAGCGCATCACCATTCTCGAACAATCCTCCGCTCCGCTTTTCCAGGGGCGGCCCTGGTTCAAAATCAAATTTGACGGCCGAACGGGATACCACTGGGGCGGCATTATTTGTCCACTGGGCGAAGCGATCCCCGGTACGTACAAAGTCTGTAACGAAGCCAGCGTTAGGAAACCAGCAAAGCACAAGAAGAAGACGTCATCAAAAAAGACGAAGCCGAAAACGGATACGCGATCTATCAGTCAGCGCTGCAAAGACAACCGCGAGGGCTGCAACATTGGCGTAAAGGAAGCATGCCGTAATCTTGCGCGGTGGGGCTGCTGACGGCCTGCTGCCTCACAGGGATTCAATGTTGCGGAAACCGGCATGCGCCGCTTCGGCAAAGCGCATGACCAGATCGCGCTGCTGGCGCCCGTCTGGCCCCTCAACACCTGTGTGAACATCAACGCCAGCCGGCCGGACGGCATGGATGGCCTCGCGGACATTCGTCGCGGTCAAGCCGCCCGCCAGAATGACCGGTTTGCGGGACACCTTTGCGAGTGTGCGGCTGATCTCCCAGTCATGAACCCGTCCGGTTGCACCTGACGCTCCGGTCTTGGGGTCGAAGGTGTCGGTGATGAATGAGTCGACGCTCGGGCTGAAGCGCTGAACCTCATCGATCAGAGCGTTCGTGTTGTTGCCGCGAACAATGAGGCTCTTGATGATTTTCAGGTTTGGCGCCGTCTCCCGCAGGCGCTGAATTTGATCGGGGCTGATCTGCCCATGGAGCTGAATTATTTCGACCGCCAGTTCGCGGCACAGGTCAATGATAGCTTGCGCGTCATTCAAGTAGGTAATGAGAAAGAAGGTTGCTCGCTCATTGAGCTTGGCGACAACTGCCGCGGCGTCCGCGATCGTCAGGTCCTCTTTGTGGTGATCGAGAACGAGGGGAAAGCCGATGTGGCTGATGCCGCAATCGACGAGCAGCTGTGCCTCGGCGAGATCGATCACACCGGCGACGTGAATGGATTGTTTGGCCGTTGTTTCCATTGCCAATCGCTACCCCATTGCGGTGGGGCCCCAATAGCCAAAACTGTGGGCTGTGCACTTTGTGGCGGTGGAGATACTTAACGTATTTTCTGATGTTTATTAACTATGCCGCTGAAATTGATGATGTTTATTAACTGTATTTTTCTGTGCAGGTCGGCGTACCGATGAATTGGCGATGGCTTCATTGGAATAGCCAGTGAAGGTGATCACGCCGATTGGAAATTGATGACGGGGACTTCACCATGAAACGCGCATATGTGAGACCGACTCTGGTGAAACGCGAAGCGCTCAGCCAGATCACAGCAGACTACTGCAATGTCAGCTACGGCTACTGCCCGAAATCATAGCTCATACCAAAGGGGCTCGGTATTGCGCCGAGCCCACTTTCCTACCTTTGAAACTTGAGTGCCCGTCATTGCGCACGGGCGGACGGAAATGTTCGGTTTCAGCGCCGTCGTGAAGGTGCACTGCTGTCTAATCCGACTGGCCGACGCTTGCTCTTTGGGTTTGATCAGCGGCGACGATGTCCGCCAACCGCTTGGCGACGTACGCGTTCCCGTTGGGCGAGACGTGGCAAAAGTCGATGTAGATGTACTCTGGGTGATCCATGACATCGACAAAGTCGTAGACGTTCTCCGACCCACGCATCTTTTGCTGAATTACCGGGTAAACGGCCTCAAACTGTTTGGCGAGAATGCCCTCCTTCGTGCCCTTCCCGAGGTGATCCATGCGCGTGTCGCTGAAATAGGCCACCGGCTGCAAGATTCCGTAGAACTTGCCACCATAGGACTCCACCAGCACCCGCGCCGTTTCCCAGTCCTCAATGAGATTGGCCGCGATCTTTTCTGCCTTGTACTTGTTGGAGTGGCATTCGTAGTGGTGCTTGGGAATGTTCGTACCAGGCAACTGGCGTGCGAGTGATTGGATGGCTTGCCAGAGGGGGCTGAAAAGATACGCCACGCTCATGCCGCCGCTGCCGGCATCACGCAGCTCCAGGCCCTCCGTCAATTTCGGCTCGGCCAGGTTGGACCACGGTGTGAGCTCGGCGCGGCATTTGTGTGCAACTTCATTGACGCCGTCATAGAAGACGACGATGTCCGGCCGCTTGCCATCCTGCAGCAATTGAATGAGCAGGACGAGACTTTGATGCGACGTAAAGGCAATGTCGCCGAAGTTCTCCGCGTTGAAGCCCGTTAGCTTGCTGAATGCAGACGGTATTGTGGTGGCATCGTCCGCGCCGACACCCCACATCGTTGAGCCGCCGAAAAAGTAGGCGGTTGGCTTGTCGGGATCGGTTGGACCGACGGTGCGCCGCTGTCCATAGGGGCCAGAGATGTTGATGGTCTCTCCAGCGTACGGCGCGCGCTGCCAGTCGACGAAGCTTTTGTATTTGCTTTCCTGCTCGCGATATTCCTCGAAGTGTTTCTTCGCCCAATCCACCCCGTCATAGTTGGGAAGCTTTGCTTCGCGCGCGATGTTGGAGCGACCAACGAGCCCGTGCTCCTTGAGGACCTTGCGAGCGCTGTTGCCGAAGGCGAGGATCCATAGAATCGCGTTGATGAGGACGAATAGGATCAGCGCGTTGATCGCGACGATCTTCAGGGTGGACCGCACTGAAGTCCTCCTCGCGTTTGTTCTTGGCGTTCCAGGCCTCGTCAGCCGAGTGGACGATTGCCCCCGAATGTGAGCGCATTTGGACGCTCCGGCCCATTGCGGGGCAAACTTACTCTCAAGCCGCGGAGTGGGACAACCTCGCCAGTCTTTGGTCAAGGCCGGCGGCCTGCGCGTTGGTTGAGCGGTGCAATCGCGCGGCCAGATGTGGCACCATAGGCCCCTATTTTAGCGAGCGAGGCCAAGATGGTGCGCGTTGTCGGGATCGACCATATTTCGATCCGGGTCAGCGACTTTGTGAAGTCGAAGGCCTTCTACGCGAAACTGTTTGAGTTCCTCGGGTTCAAGGTGCTGGCCGAGTTCCCGAATGAGATGGGCTGGACCAACGGCAAGACGCGCTATTGGATCGGCCAGGCCGACGCCAAAGGCAAAACCCACAAGCACCGCATCGGTGACGTGGGCTTACACCACTACGCGTTCGAGCTGCGCAGCCGCAAGGACGTCGATGAGCTGCAGGATTTTGTGAAAAAGCTGGGCGCGACGATCGTCGATCCCGCGGATGAATATTACGACGACTATTACGCGGTGTTCTTCCTCGATCCGGACGGGCTGAAGCTGGAGGGAATGAAGTGGGGCGAGCGGCATGCGCGGGATGCGAAGGCAGCCAAGGCCAAGAAGGCGAAGAAGGGTGTGGGTGAGGGAGCTTAACTCTATAGGTTGACGGTGATGTAGGTTGGGTTGAGCGTAGTGAAACCCAACGCTCTGAAACGCCCATGCGCTATCGTCGTTCAAAAAAATTTGGCGCAACCTACTTTTTCACTCTCGTCACCGAGCAGCGCCGCCCTCTCCTTCAATCAGCCGCGGCCGTTCAAGCGTTCGAAGAGGCAGTTGCCGCCGTTCGTGCTCGTCATCCCTTCGAGATCGAGGCGCAAGTGATACTTCCAGACCACCTGCATACGATGTGGACGCTGCCGAGTGACGACGCAGATTACTCCACGCGCTGGCGTTTGATTAAAAGCACGTTCACCAGGTCATATTTGCGTTCTTCGCGGTCGCCTGGGCGAAGCGTGAGCCGACGTGCAAAGGGTGAGCAGGGTGTTTGGCAGCGGCGGTTCTGGGAGCACATGATCCGTGACGAAAGGGACTTTGCCGCGCATCTCGACTACATCCATTACAACCCGGTCCGTCACGCACTCGTATCCGCGGCGCGCGAATGGCCCTATTCCACGTTCCTCCAGTGGGTCGAACGCGGTACTTACGAATTGAGTTGGGGTGCGGACGCGATGCCGGAGCTTCCGGCATGGGCGGGTCGTGAATGATCAGAGTCGTAGTTTGGGTTGCTGGCCGAGCAAGGCGCGGCCGAAACCCAACGTGGATTTGAGCTGCATGGTGCTTTGTTGGGTTTCGCTGCGCTCAACCCAACCTACGGACTGTTTGAACTTGGCTTCGATGACCCTGCTTACACCGTCCGCTCGATCTATCGTGCTATGAGACTTGAGCAGCTAGACATGGATAGGAAGTCCTGACGCCTCGCGAAGCATTTGCTCCAAGTAGGCGATGGCGAGCCGTGCAACAGTTGGCGGATCGTCACCTTCAATCGCTGTGCCAAGGTGTTCCTTAGGTGGGGAGAAACTGTCGTGAAACCGAGTGTCGGTTACCCGCATGAGAACAACGCGCGGATTTTGGATTAACGCATCGACAAATTTGCCTTTGCTTGTGGTAACAGTTGGGTCGGCGATTTCTACAGTCCCGTCATTCTTGAGCCTGGCGAGCACGCTGGCTGTCACCTGTTCGCCTTTCTCAGCCGGGAATTGCATTGTGGCACTATCGCCTGCGCGCGCGGTGATCAACTGAAGTGTATGTTCATCGCAATTACGAGCGTGATGTATATAGGCGAGAAGTTGGTCCTTGCGGCGTTCGTGCTTCTTCTTGCCGAACCACGGCTCGCTCTTGGGACAACCCTTTGAGCCTTGCTCCATCTTGCTATAGAAGCGGCTCGTTTGACTGAGGAACTGCGACCAAGCCTCCTCGTAAGCCTTGAAGCCGTTGGATAAATCAAGCCGTTGGGTTGCGGCCCTGGCCAACGCGAGGTGATCATCAGCTTTTTCTAAGGCAACTTGCTTCATATCTAGCCAGTGAGATGAATGCAGAACTAGGGCCGTGTGTTCGTCCTACGCGGAGTCTCCTTCGCGATCCGTCCGCCGATAAGTCAGCCTCTTGCCCTTCGCTCCCGCGAATCGTACGTCACCTTATGCAACAACCTGAGGTTAGAGATTGAGCCCGCCCCCGCTGGACTAACAAGAACAAAAGGTGTACAAGTGAGTCGAAATTGAGAACATTCAACGCTTGCCATAAGGTGGATCGACATGACAACGCAGCCAAATCTCCGCGTCGTCGAAGGGGGTGCAATGGACAAGATGAAGGCGCTGGAGCAGGCGCTGTCGCAGATCGAGAAGCTGCACGGCAAGGGCTCGGTGATGCGCCTGGGCGCCAACGACCGCGCCATGGACATCGAGGCGATCTCCACGGGCTCACTGGGCCTGGATATCGCGCTGGGAATCGGTGGGCTGCCGCGCGGGCGCGTCATTGAAATCTATGGCCCTGAATCGTCAGGCAAGACGACGCTCGCCCTGCAGGTCGTGGCCGAAGCCCAAAAGAAGGGCGGCATCTGCGGGTTCGTCGATGCCGAGCACGCGCTCGACCCCGTCTATGCGCGCAAGCTGGGCGTGAAGGTCGACGATCTTTTGATTTCGCAGCCCGATACGGGCGAGCAGGCGCTGGAGATCACCGATACACTGGTGCGTTCAGGCGCCATTGACGTGCTCGTGGTCGATTCAGTGGCAGCACTGACACCGCGCGCCGAACTCGAAGGCGAGATGGGTGACATGCAGCCGGGTATGCAAGCCCGTCTGATGAGCAAGGCGTTGCGCAAGCTCACGGCTTCGATCTCCAAGTCGCGCTGCATGGTGATCTTCATCAATCAGA
>CAZUKP010000014.1:0-58151 GCA_964620915.1 uncultured Hyphomicrobium sp.
CTTTGGAGATCACAACCTCCCCTATCAGGCTGACATCATGCAAACTCATAAGAACGCAATCAGAACGCCGCGTGTCAACGGCGTGCCACGTGAGCTGCACGTTTCTGCACTGTTCTGCACTTTGAGGGCGGGTGGTGGCGAAGATGCCTCGCACAGGTGCCCATGTTTTTCGGGCTTGCGATGGTGCTGCCGGTCAGGATTGAACTGACGGCCTCTCCCTTACCAAGGGAGTGCTCTACCACTGAGCTACGGCAGCGTTGCCTCGCGATCGCGAGTACGAAGCAGCGTGAACGTCATCCCCCGCGCTTCGAGCCCACGCCTCTATAACATCTTCGAGGTGTCCGCAACACGGTCGGCTGTCCCGGGCGGCGTTAATCCGCGGCCCCGAGCGTGTACCCGCACCCACGCCGGTAACGGTCGAACGGATCAAGTCGACTGGTATCGGGGGCGTCGGGCAGGCTTCTACATTCCATAGAGATTCCGGTGGTTCTCAAGGAGGCCGCTTATGGAAAAGGCATCGGGCCCGATCTGCGTCGTGTTGCGTGCGAACTCCGGATAGCGGCTCTTTAGAATTTCGATGGCGGTTGTGACAGAAGCGACACTCACATCCTCCACTACGACGCCGCAATTTTGCTTGCGCACGTAGTCGGCCATCGGGATCTGTTCGCTGACGAGAACAGGTTTGTCGGCAACCAACGACTCGATCAAGGAGTGCGGAAACGACTTGGCGATGTCGCATTGCTTGGCCAATAGAATACTTGCGTGCGCCCTTTTGAGATAGTCATTCGCCTTCACCTTGTGGTTGACGATTTCGATCCGGTCTCCAAGGTCATGGCGCTCTACGCGTTCCGAGAGCTCACGAAACAGCATGCCGCGCCAGAGAAGGATAAGCTTGAGGTACGGAAGCCTAGCGGTCGCCTCCAGCAGGACATCAATTCCCTTTAGGTCGAATTGCCGAGGTGCCCAAGGCGCTGATCCCATCAACAAGGTCAAATCCCGATCAAGCTCCAGCGTATTCGTGTTGAACTGCGACGTGTCGATCCCAGGAGGGATGACCGAGTAGTTCGAAAGGCCCCACTCCCGCAATATGGCCGCATCGCGTTCGTTCGACACGACAATTCGATGTATCGCACTCAACTGCGAAAGATGCGCAGGCCTTTTGCTGCGATGCAGGCCTGCGGCAACAGTGAAGACAATGGGATTTCGCAACAGATACAGAAACGGAAAGAAGTGCAGGACAGGTGAGTAGACGTGCGTGATCTCGTGGTGGCTCTCCTTGTTTTTGATTTGGCGAATGTTGTGCAGCCCATAGAGCTGCCTTGGAAAGCGGCTGCCAGGTTTCTTAAAGGGCGATAGGCTCAATACCTCTCCCTGGAATTCGCGCCTTAGTGCGTGAACCTCTTGGTATACTGCGTCAGTTCCTTCCATGACGGGAGGAGGTGTGATGAGGAGATACAGGACGGACATTGCTGATCAGAATTATCCGGAGGTGAGGGCGGAGTTCTTGCTTCCCAACAGACCTGATAGCCAGCGCTTGATTAGGTAAAATAGCGTGGGTCTTGGACTATCCCTGCCAAGCAATCGATCGAGTTCTGCAGTGCTTATGACGGAATTCTCCAATACTTGCTTCCGCTTTTTCAAGGTATTGGGCAACTGGGCAAAAAAGCACAAGTATCCCCTGAGCGAAGCAAGCGGCCGCCGGTAGATGACGAAAAAATAGAACTGTCCAAAAACGATCCTTGCGGCGTGCCGGAGCAAGAGTGAAGCAGGAATGTTCTTTGCGAACAACAGCAGACGGTTGCATGTGACGAGTTCGACATAGCGGTTGTGGTGAATTTCGGAGCCATGACCCTTATGCAGGACTTTTGCCGATGGCAAATAATGGTATCGGTAGCCCATCATCCGCCCGCGTACTCCCAGGTCGACATCCTCGAGATACGCAAAGAAGTCGCTGTCAAAGCAGCCAGCCTTGAGTAGGAATTCACGCCGATACAGCGCGGCCCCCGCACACGGCGAGAACACCTCTTCCTCTTCGTCGAAATTCGTAAAGGGTTGATTGTGTCCTCGCTTCGTCGCGGCGCCATACCAGCTAAGATCGTCGCCTGCGTCGTCAAGCCGATCCCGATCGTCCATTCTCAGCATCTGCGATGAGATGGCCACGACATCGGGCGGCAATTTCTGCATTCGAGCCACGAGAGTGGACAACCAGTCAGGACAGGCTTGGGTATCGGCGTTCAAGAGCGCAATGAAAGGCGTTGTCGCTCGTTCGATGCCGACATTGACGGCGTTCGCAAAACCTGTGTTTGTCGAAAGACTGACAAGGTCAACGTGAGGATAGTTTTTCTTTATGAAGGCGACCGAACCATCGGTTGAACCATTGTCGACGCATAGCGTGGAGAATTCCGTCGCATCCTGCTGGTTCAAGGCTTCCAGGCAATTGTCGAGCCACTTGATGCCGTTCCAATTCGGAACGACGACCGTGACTTGAGGAGATACGTGATCACGTGAACTTGGCATTCTGATCGCCGTATCGGTCCATGTAGGCGTCTACAAGTGCGAGTACGATGGCGCGCGCCTTCCCCAATTTGCCACGCGTCACGGCTCGTGCGAACTGGAGTGTGCCAATGAGCGTCCACTTCGCCAAATACCTTGCCCTTTTCGGAGCGTAATGCTTTCGCACGTAAAGCAGCCGATTGCGCAAACTGTAATAGGTATAAAGTGTCTCGCGCAGCTGTGGCGAGGTCTCACCGATGTCATGGTGTGCTTCGACTGCTAGATCGACACAGACTCTGTATCCTCTGCTCTGTGCCCTTTTGCAAAAGTCGGCGATCTCGCCGCTGAAGAAATACTCCTCATCAAGCAGACCGACGTCGTCGAACGCGGCACGGCGCGCCAAGAACACGGTGCCCGAAACGTAATCGACATCCAACAACGGATATTCAGGTAGTGTCTTGAGGGCGGACGCGTCGGCGGCAACCCTCGTGGTCAGGTGCCGAGCGATATCGCGGCCGCCGATGTAGCACTTTGTCTTGCGCCCTTGACCCTCATGGATGACAGGACCGAGGACTGTGATGTCGGGGTTCCCGTCCAGGCGGTCGATCAGCAGGCTCACGCCCGTGTCGGAAATAACGGCATCGGAATTCAACAGAAGAATGTAATTGCACTCTGTTGCCATTGCTTGCCTGATTCCCAAATTGTTGCCGCCAGCATAGCCACTGTTGGCGTGGGAGCTGATCAACTCGCCTGGCTCCAAGAACGCGGTCAAGGTATTGCGTGTGGTCTGTGTTGTCTCATTATCAACGACAACAATGGCTGGCCTCACCGCTTTCCAGCTTCTGACGGCACGTATGCATCGAAGTGTCTGCTCTTCGTTGTGCCAATTGACAAGAATGACAGCTAAACCCATCGGAGGGTCTTTATCCTAAGTTTGGGTGCTGCGCGCATCACTCGGCATCAGGATCGGGCCCCGCGCGACCCGACCCGGATCTTTTTAGGCGCTCTTTGCCTCTAAACCTGGTTCTGGCTCTTCATCCAACACGTTGCGCAGATACTTTCCGTATTCGCTCTTCGCATATGTCTGCTCGATCAGCGCAACGACCTGATCGGCGGAGATGTAGCCGTACCTATAGGCGATCTCCTCTGGGCAGGCGATCTTGAGGCCTTGGCGTTTTTCTATGGTTGCGACATAGCTTGCTGCGCCAATGAGGCTGTCGGGCGTGCCGGTATCGAACCATGCAAACCCTCGTCCAAGCCGCTGAACATTGAGCGTCCCAGAGCGCAGGTAGGCCATATTGACGTCTGTGATCTCAAGCTCGCCGCGTGCGGAGGGCTTCAGAGATTTGGCAATCTCAATAGCGTTGTTGTCGTAGACATAGAGCCCGACCACCGCCCAATCCGACATGGGCTGTTTTGGTTTCTCGACCACGGCGGTCGCATTGCCGGACCCATCGAACTCGACGATGCCATACCGCTCGGGATCAGTTACGCGATGCGCGAAAATAGTTGCCCCCACTTCGTGGCGCATTGTCTCAACCAAAAGCTCGCTGAGCCCATGCCCGTAAAAGATATTGTCGCCGAGAACGAGCGTAACATTGTCGTCCCCGACGAAGTCCTCGGCGATGATTAGGGCTTGGGCCAGTCCCTCGGGGCGAGGTTGCTCGGCGTATTCGAGATTGATACCCCATTGAGAACCGTCGCCAAGAAGTGCGCGCATGTGCGGGAGATCGCGGGGGGACGAAATGACGAGGATGTCACGTATTCCACCCAACATAAGTGTCGACAGCGGGTAATAGATCATCGGTTTGTCGTACACGGGCAGGATCTGCTTGGAGACTGACAGTGTCATGGGATAGAGCCGCGTACCGCTGCCGCCGGCGAGGATGATGCCCTTCATCGCTTTGTTCTTTGACACGTTATCGACCGCCCAGGAGCGCGTTGGCAGAGGCCGTTCCGGATTCGTGATTTGAGTGCGGATCGGCAGAAGGTGCATCAACCGCGCCCTTGACGGGCTGGGATTGCGTGCTCGTCAGACCCAATCTTTGTCCATCGTAGCAGGACTCGCGCAGCGGCCACCACCACCACTCGTTATCAATGTACCAGCGAACGGCTTTTTCGATTCCGCTCTCGAACGTCTCTCGCGGACGCCAGCCAATCTCGCGTTCGATCTTTTCGGGATTGATGGCGTAGCGGAAGTCGTGCCCTGGCCGATCCGTGACGAACCGAATTGCGTCTTTATGAGGTTTGCTACTGTCACCAGGAGCCAGGCGATCTAGAAGGTCGCAAATGGTATGAACGACAGAAAGGTTGTCGCGCTCTGAGCGCGACCCGACATTGTAGCTCTCGCCAGGCTTGCCTTTCTCGACCAAGGTGAAGAGCGCGGCTGCATGGTCATCAACATAGAGCCAATCGCGCACGTTGCTGCCACTTCCATAGACAGGAAGTTCACGGCCCAACAACGCGTTGGTGATGATCAATGGCACGAGTTTTTCTGGGAAATGAAACGGACCGTAGTTGTTGGAGCAGTTCGACGTCAGAACAGGCAGGCCATAAGTTCGATGCCACGCAGTGGCGAGATGATCGGCCGCGGCCTTGCTGGCGGAGTATGGAGAGCTTGGATCGTAGGGACTGGTCTCCGAGAAACTTCCTTCGTCGCCGAGGCTGCCAAAGACCTCGTCCGTGGAGACGTGCAGAAAGCGAAATCTCTCTTTCCGGTCGCCCGGAAGATCTTCCCAATATGCCCGTGCCGTCTCAAGCAGAACATGTGTACCCACGATATTGGTGGTGATGAAGGCTGCCGAGCCTGTAATGGAGCGGTCAACGTGGGACTCCGCGGCGAGATGAATGATCGCATCGGGCTGATGGCTCTTCAGAATTGCCGCAACCGTTTCGCCGTTGCAGATGTCGGTTTGATAGAACGTGTACCTGGGGTCGTCTGCAATGCTGTCCAATGAGTTCAGATTGGCTGCATAGGTCAGCTTGTCGACGTTGACGACGGAACACGCCGTCTCATTTATGAGGAAGCGGCAAAGGGCGGACCCAATGAATCCTGCGCCACCTGTAACCAAAACCTTCATTCAAATCCTACGCGTCTGAGTCAGAGTTTCCTGAGAAGAATCGCCGCCAGTAGTACGGCATTACCGAAGGTTGTTTGTCTCCGCAGTGGCGAGTTGAAGAACGTTTTTAGGCGGACTATCAAGGGGCCCTCACGCAACACGTCAAAGCTGTCCAGCAACGCACGATTTTCTGTTGTCAGTAGATTGCTGCACTGGTGCAATGCTGCGGAATTGGTTTCGTTCCACTTGGCAAATCCATTCGTCAACAAGAACCAAGTGCGCTGCAATAGCGCGCGCCAGCCCCGATTGCACCCGATCTGGTTGCCGGGATGCTGCCGATAGTCAATGTGCGCTTCGGAGTCGTAGCGCATGACCCCGCCCGCGCCGCATACGAGCTGATAAACCCACCAATCGTGAGAAACCGCAGCAACGGGACCGCCACGCTCAAGCAGCCACTTGGCCGTGCGGTTGAACAGCATGGTATTGGCGCCAGAGATGCTTTGGACAAGGGCGTTTGCAAAACTCGTTTCTTTGCGGAAGTGGGGCGAGTGGCCGATTGCGTGCCCTTCAACATCTACAAGCCGCGTTCTTGCGCCATAGGCGGCAGGCATACCGTCGGGCACGCTCTCCAACCATTGCAGGGCCCGCGTTAGTTTGTTGGGGTGCCAAAGGTCGTCTTGATCGCAGAAGGAGAAGTAGTCACCGGTGACGGCGGGATCGGCTGCGAGGCTTAGGAAGTTTGCGCATGGACCTTGGCCCGGTCCGGCACGGACCTCGACGTCATTGGGAACGCGGCGAGCGAAATCACGGACAATGCCGAGCGTTTCGTCTGTTGACCCATCGTCAGAAACCAACAGGCGCCAGTTCTGGTGACATTGGTTTTCGATGGACGAAAGCTGGCTGGCGATAAAACGCGCACCATTGTAGGTGCAAAGCAAGATCGTAATAGTTGGATTTGCTTTATCAGTCGTCGCGGCCAGCTTGCCAAGCTCAGAGAGCGGGGGGCTACTCACGACCGACCTGGACAGTGAACGCTGGTAAACGCCGCTCATCCGCATACTCATTGAAGCTGGAGCCCAGCTCTACGCCGACTGTGGAATTGCCAAATTGTTCCAATTCCCTCGTGTCCCGTAGCCGATGTAGAGCACTTCCAGTTGTACACATCAAGAACGGAACAGTGTTTACGGGCTCGTCCAAGCCCAATCGCAACGCCTTTTGCGATAGCTTTGCAACACAACGTTGGCGCAGCTGAGGCTCTTGCCGCTGTTCGTGGGAAAACCCGTAGAAGACTGGCCAAACGGGGTCCAATCGGCCCTTTTCGCGAAGCCAGATGGCCGACAATTACGTCTGGTCGTGGTCGCGCGAGCCCACCATTGTTGGATACTCTGTAGAATTGATCAATTTGATCAGCATTTTAAGACCGCATTTACCACGTGGGGGCACACTGGCTCGCAGGAGAGTTCTGCCGAGCAATTCGGTCCGGACAAAGGACAAATATGATGACCAGTCAGTGTGGATGTCACGAGAGTCACGCGAAGCTTGAAGGGTTGGTTGCGACTCTAAGAGTTATGCAGGCGAGCCTCGACGTACTCGGCGAGCAGATCGACCATATGTTGGTGGTTGCTCAAAAAGAACAGAACCGTGCAGCTCAAGTGGAAGAGCCTCATGCTGAGAGCGAGTTGAATTGTCTCGTTGACGAAGAGCTCCATGCGGAAGTCGGCGATCAGGTCGATACCGAAGTGGCTGCGTCGGAGACGGCTGGTGACGTTGAGCCTACGATTTCGGACAGCGATGCCGATTTGCCCGCGCCGATCATCGGCTTTTCGGTTCCCGACGCTCCAACATGCGAGATAGAGGTCGAGCCCGACATCGCGCCTGACGAGGCTGAAGGCGAGAAGGCCTGCATTGCTGCTGCATCGTCGGACACGACCGGCGAGACGGAGCTGGGCGATCAACTCGAAGCAGACGTGAGGATCGTTGAGCCGGTTTGTGCAGAAGTCGATGAGAGCGTTGAGGTGCATGAAGAGGCCGCCGCTGAACCCGCGCGAGACGTCGACCCGATCGCGAAGGCTATGGCTGCATCAGAAAAGATACGGATGATCCGTCCCGAGGGCGTCGCGGCGATGGAAACAGAAACAGAGACGAAGCTGGAGGCCGAGGCCCCTGTCGAGCAACAAGACAAACTCGAAGGCGCTGACGGCGAGAGCACTGAAGCGGAAGTCGAGCAAGACTCCATTGCTCAAGCAGCAGAAGACGCAAAGAATGTCGTCATACTGGCGTCAAGGCGCCGCCGGATCTACCGGAGACTCGCTGCTTCGGTCTTGGTAGCGCTGGTTGTGGCTGGCGCAGTTGTTGCGACACGAGTGGAAGCCTTGGACGGCTTGACGAGTCTCGCGCTCGCTAACGGGCTTCGCTGATAAAGGGCCGGGCTAGTCAGCTCGCATGCGCGGTGAGCATGAGAGGTGGCAAGTCCGGCTCGTGAGCTTTGGAGCCCGCTGGTCTTAGTCGGACGTTTCCTTGACGAAGGCACTCGCGCTCAATACGCCCGTCGCCCCATCCTTCGTCGGTGCATAATAATAGACATGTATCAGAAGCTCGTCCGTTTGGCCCGTCCATGAATGGGCACGAAGCGGACCTTGATCCCACGCCTCGTCGGGCTCGCGCCCCACCAACTCGACCATCTCTTTGAGGACCGTTTCTTTGGGGTCCTTTGCCGGGATAATGAGCGAGCAGGCAAAGTTTGTAGCGCTGGCGAATTCTGGAACTTCTTTCTTGAACTGATCGTCGGGCTTCGAGCGCGTTGTTGCCAGAACGAATTCCGCGCCAAAGTCTTCGTAGGTCCAGGCCCGCAGCTCTTCGGCCGGGACTTGGGGCTGATACTTTTCGAGTTTCTTGCCCTTGAGTTCGGTGAAGCTGCCGGCGTCCGCCGCCTTTGCAATTGCCTTTATCTCAGGCACTAGGTTCAGGCAGAACAGATCAAACATTTTCACCGTTCGCTCAGCCCCAGGATTGCTGGGCAGCTCTTGCCCCGCGGCCGGCACCGACAAAGCCAGCGCCACAATCGCAAAGATGGAAGAACGTATCACCTGCATGCTGATGCCTGCTCCTTGGGTGCGTGCTGAATTAACGATCTATTTACCGCACGCAACGCTCATTACCAAACCACCGCGGCGCCGCCAAGGCGATTGGGCGAGACCAACCCCTTTATGAACATCAGCGCGCCGCCATAGGCTTTGCCGGCTTTCTCGGCGGAGCCTTTGGAGGCGTGGCTTTCCATTTCGATAGATCATCGACCCAGCTGCCAGCTGCGATCATCTGGGCCTGCTCTCGGCATGTCGGCACTTGATATGAAACCCGCGTCCAGACCTCTGAATTGCCAAACAGTGGCAGCAAGACGTAGCCCGTGACCTTAACTTTGGTCGCGCTCAACACGTTCGCATACCCGCTGAAGCTCATCCCGAGATCTGGGACGTAGACGGTGCCATCGCCCCAAGTACCGTCTTGTTGTTTCTTGAACCCGGTGACCACGTCGAGACCGCAAACGAACCGCGACTTCAGCCTTGGATCGGAATTGCGAAAATCACGCAGGGGACCACCATCGGGTCCGCGCGGCTTCTTCAGCCAGACAACCTTTCCGCAACGCGCACTTCCGCAGCGGCCAATCTTGAGGATAACCTCTCCGTGCGAGTCCATCCATAGCCCGTCGAGGCGCTCGGCCGCTTCGGCGTTGGCAGCGCTATTCGCTGTGAAGACGAGAACGATGGCCGATCCCACAAGCCATTGTGCAAGACTTCGCATCTGTCTTGTTACCCCTCGCAATGACCACTTGCCCAATACGCAACGCTTAACAGATCAGACGTGTGGATACTAAGCATCGTCGCTATTCGACCTGGGATCGTTGGATTGTGCCGCGCTACTTGTGCCACTTTGGACACATGAATTGGGGCAATTACGCGATCAGGCTTGTTGCGTAGTCTCCAATCGCCAGAGACGATGTTAGACCGGGGCTCTCAATCCCGTACAGCGCGACAAGCCGGTGAATTCCATGTGTTTCCGGCCCGTGGATGGCGAAGTCGGCGACTGGTTCTCCCTTGGCGTAGATTTTAGGGCGCACGCCGACGTAGTCAGGCTGCAGGGTGTCGTCTGGTAATCCTGGCCAATACCGGCGGATTTCGCGCACAAATTTTGCGCACCGTGCGCCATCGGGGTCTTCGAAGTCATAGCTCACGCAGTCCCGCCATTCGATGTCAGGACCGAATTTGGCGCGTCCAGTGGTGTCGAGCGTTAGGTGTACACCAAGCCACGCGCCGTCCGGCATCGGATAGATAAGGTGTTGAAACGGGGCGCGCTTTGAAAGCGAATAGTAGTGCCCTTTGGCAGGGTGCGTCTCTGGCACGCGGTAGTCCCGGTGATAGGTGATCAATTTGCCGAGTTCAGTTCCCCCGAACCCGGCAGCAAGGACCAGCTCCTTGGCCGTCAGCCGGCCAGCCTCACCACCGCTCTCCGTCTCGACAACGAAATTGCTGTTGTCGCAATTCGGTGCATTCAATCCGGTAACGTTCGTATTGAGTACAACTTGGCCACTGCGGGAAGCGATGTGCCCCTCCAAGGCGGTCATCAGGCCATGGCTGTCGACGACGCCGGTCGACGGAGACAGATAGGCGCCGACGCATTGAAGTTCGGGCTCAAGATCGCGGGCTTCGCGAGGCGACAAATGCTGTAGATCATTGACGCCATTGCGGGCCGCGTTGGCGGCAATCTGATCGAGTTTGGCGATCTCGGTATCGGACGTTGCGACAAGTAGCTTGCCGCAACGATTATGTGCGACGCCATTCTCGGCGCAGAACCGGTAGAGTTGCGACTTGCCCGAAACGCATAGCCGGGCGCGCAGGCTGCCGTGTTGGTAGTAGAGACCGGCGTGGATGACCTCCGAATTGCGCGCACTCGTTTCGGACCCGATCCGGTCGTTCCGCTCCAGAACCAGAACGTCGCGGCCCGTCTCTGCCAGGGCGCGCGCGATCGCGAGACCCACGACACCTGCGCCGACAACAACGGTTTCAACATCTGCTGTCACGTTGGCTCTCTTCGCAGCGCCCAGACAGTTTTGGTTCTTGCCACTTTTCCACAGCCCGGCGAGCGTCCCACTTGCGTGACGAACAAAATAGGAACATCTTGTACCCAATCATGCGATTCGCGTTCATCCATACTGCCGATTGGCAGATCGGCAAGCGGTTCGGTGCG
The DNA here is from genome assembly GCA_964620915.1 of uncultured Hyphomicrobium sp. Lineage (GTDB taxonomy): Bacteria > Pseudomonadota > Alphaproteobacteria > Rhizobiales > Hyphomicrobiaceae > Hyphomicrobium_A. Next base: position 10,794 of record CAZUKP010000014.1, read on the forward strand.
TTTTCGCCAGACAAGGCGGCGGTGCTGCGCGAGGAGCGTCTGCGCGCGGTCGATCGATTGGCGGAAACTGCATCTATCGCTGAGGCCTCAGCAGTGTTGGTTGCTGGCGACGTTTTCGATTCCGAGACGGCGTCGGACAAGCTGGCCAGCACGCTTGTGGCGCGGCTTAAGGCGCACAACAAGGTCACCTGGCATCTTTTGCCCGGCAACCACGATCCGGCTCGGGATGGCGGTGTCTGGGAGGCGATCACAGCGAGCGGTCTGCCGGACAACGTGCGCGTGCACGTGGAACCCAGACGGGCCGAGCTGGCACCCGGCGTCGTTCTGCTGCCGGCCCCGCTTACCGCCAAGAGCACCAGCCGCGATCCAACCGGGTGGATGGACGGCGCCGATACGCCGGAGGGAACCGTACGCATAGGACTTGCGCACGGCTCGGTGCAAGGCTTCGGCAACGAAGGTGATGCCAACGTGCCGATCGATCCGGGCCGAGCAAAATCGGCTGGCCTCACCTACCTGGCGCTCGGCGATTGGCACGGCACCACACGCATCACCGACCGAGTCTGGTATTCGGGCACGCCGGAGCCCGACAGCTTTCCCGACAATGAGCCGGGTAACGCCCTGATCGTGCGCATCGACAGCGCCGAGGCGGTGCCGCAGGTGGAGCGCGTCGCGACGGCGCATTACACCTGGGCTCGGCGACGCATCAAGCTCGAAAAGGCCGATGCCCTTACTGCAATCGAAGGTGAGGTGGGCGCGCTGGGCAGCGCGGCAGCGCGCTGGTTGGTCGACCTGAAGCTCGACGGCCACGTTACATTGGCGGAATTTGCCGCCATCGAAGGCCGGCTCAAATCGCTCGGCACACAGCTCTTCGAGTTGCGTACCAATCTTGTAGGCCTAGAGGCACAGGCAGTTGGCTCTGATCTGGAAGTATTAGAGTCCGCAGTGCTCAGAGCCGTTGCAGAGCGCCTGCAGCGCACTGCAGAAGAAAGTGGTCCCGAGACCGCGGTAGGGCAGCGCGCCTTGCGCACGTTGTTTTCGCTGGCCAGACGCGCCGAGGCGGGAGGCGCGAATTGAAGATCCGCGCTATCCGCCTCAAGGAGGTCGGTCGCTTTCGCGACGCCATCGCGCTTGAAGGTCTGAGCGGCGAGCTCGACGTGCTTGCAGGCCCCAACGAACTCGGCAAATCGACCATCCTCAAGGCGGTCAAGCTGGCGCTGTTCGAAAAACACACCTCCAACAAGAAGGAAATCGAGGCCATACGCCCCTATTGGGGCGGCGCGCCGCTTATCGAAGTCGATCTGGAGATCGACGGAAAGACCTGGCGCGTTCGCAAACAGTACCTGTCAGGCCGCGCCGCGGAGCTAAGGGAGTTACCCTCGGGAACAATCGCGCGCGGTGCCGATGCGGAGACGGAGCTGGGCAAGCTCTTGGCGGGTACCAGCGGGGCGCAGCGTCTAGAGCTCTTGTGGGTGGATCAGGGCACTTCGCTTGTGGCTGTAGATCCATCGCAGACGGTCGGTAGCGCACTTGTTTCCGTGATCGAAGGCGAGGTTGAGAGCGTCGCCGACGGCGGAGTTGCTCGCGCCGTCCAGGCCCGTGTCAGCGAGGCACTTGCAGAGCTGGTCACGGGACACAGCATGCCGCGTCCGGCAGGTCGGTACAAGGAGGCACGCGAGGAGCTACAGTTATTGGAAGGCCGGCGCGCAGAAGCGCAAAGGCATTTTGAGGCTGCCGAGGCCCGGTTGGACCGGTTGCAACAGATTCGTAACGAGATGGCGGGCATTGCCGATGCGGAAGCTGCGGCGCGACGTTCTCTTGCCGCCGAGGCGGCTGCCACGGCATTCGAGCAAGCGAAAATCGCACGCGACAAGTGCCGGCAGGCGGAGGAGGCGGTTCCCGCGCAGGAGAAAACCGCTGGCGCGCTCAAGGCAACACTGGCTGAGCTGCAGAACAAGATCACCGATTTGGGCAAGCTGGAGGAACTGGAAAGCCGCGCGGCGCCGGAGTTGGCCGGGTGTGCGCGCAAAGTCGCCGACGCTCAGAAGCACGCAGAGGACGCGCGCAAGCGGGGCGACGAGATCAAGAGCGCACTGATCGCCACAGAAAAAGAGCGCAAGGCCCTGGAGCATGCAGCGCATTTTGCCAAGGTCACCAAGAGCCTGGAGATTGCGCGCGCGTCCCACGGTGAGTGCAAAAGACTCAATGCCGAACTCTCCGCCAATGGCACGGACGAGAATTTGATCAAGGCGGTGCGGCGTGAAGCGCACAGCGTTGCCACCATCTCGGCGCGGCTCTCGGCAGCGGCCCCCATCGTGACGATCGCGTACGCGAGGGACGGTGCGGGCAAAATAAAGGCTGGCGGCCAGCCACTTGAGGATGGCGAGACACTTAATCCGACAAGTCCGCTTACACTCGAGATCGATGGCATAGGCACGATCACTGTGGCTCCTGGCCAGAGTGAGGGGGTCGCCGACGATGCGGTTGATCTTGCCGCGCATGAAAAGCAGCTCGCGGCGCTATTGCAGCGGGCCGGTGCGTCGTCGGTCGAGGAGGCCGAATCGCGTGCCGCCGAGCGGCGTGAGGTTGAGGCCAAGCTCGCAGAGGCAGATCGAGACCTGAAAAGGGCCGCGCCTGACGGTATCGAGCGTCTGGAGCGAACGCACGCGCAGCTTGCCGAGGCGGCGTCAAAGGGAGATGCGCCCACCCGCACGCGGGAGGAGCTGGAGGCCGCCGGGCACGAACTGCAGGGACGCCTCGATGATGCAGAGGCGCAATTGAGTGAAACCGCCAAAGCGTATGCGCAGGCGCGCGAAACCCTCGTTCAGATGCAGACTCGTGCCGAGCAACGGCGCGAGCGGATCGAGGCGCTCGCCGCAAACCTTGGCGACGCTGCTGCGCGCAACTCTGCGCAGGAGAAGCAAGGCGCCGCAGTTGCCGAGGCCGAGGCCACGCTCAACCGAGCCGTGCGCGAACTCGCCGCTTGGCGGGAGACGGCACTGGACCCAGAACCGTTTGCAGCGTTGGAGATGGCGGCAAAGCGTGCGGAAGTCGCGCGCGCGGAGTCAGAGCGTAGGCTCACGGAGCTACGCCGTGCGGAAGCAGGTTTCGAGGGTGAGCTGAAATCGGATCGCGCCGAGGACGTGGAGTCGCGACTTGCTGAGCTAGATGAAGCGTGTGTTCGAGCCGGTGCGCGAGTGGCGGACCTGGAGGAGGAGATCGCCGCGCTACAGCTATTGAGCCGCGAACTCGACGCTGCGGCAACCGCTACCCGCGAGCACTTCGCCAAGCCAGTGATCGAGCGGCTGGCACCCTACCTGGAGCTGGTGTTTCCCGCAGCCAAGGCGCGCTTCGGCGAGGGGCTGGCGCTCGAAAAGCTGGAGCGGTCCGGTGCCCTTGAGGATATTGGCAAGCTGAGCGAAGGCACGCAGGAGCAGCTTGCCGTGCTCGTGCGCCTAGGTTTCGGCCGTCTGTTAGCGGAGCGCGGCGCCCCCGTACCGCTTATCCTGGACGATGCGCTCGTCTATGCCGACGATCGCCGCATCGAGCAGATGTTTGAAGCGCTGAAGTTAGCGGCACGCAGTCACCAAGTGCTCGTGTTGACATGTCGCGAGCGTACCTTCGCAGCACTTGGCGGGCACCGCATTGCCATCGAATCCTGGTGTTGAACAGCCACCATCCCTCGGACCGAGCGTTCGGCCTTTGGGAGTCTCAATCCTGACGCGTCAAGACGCGCAGCTCTACACTTCAGCGGCGAACTCTGAGCCACCGTTGAAGGCAGGAATCTCAGGCTTTGGTGTGCCCGCGGTCGGATCTTCAGAACGCCGCGACTTGCCTTCGAAGAAAGCGCCTTGCTCGATTGCGAGCGCCTGATGGAAGATGTCACCCTCGACGTGGCTGGAGGACTGCAGCATGACCCGCTTGCCGCGAACCGAGCCCATCACGTGACCTCGTACGACGATCTCCTCCGCGATAATACCACCCGTGATGCGGGCCTTCTCGCCGATGACCACGTACGTTCCGTTGATGTCGCCCTGAACCTCGCCATCAACCTGAACTTCGCCTTTTGACACCAAGTTGCCGTTGATGATCAGGTCCGGCCCTATGACGGACGGAGCATTGCGCTCGGTTCCACGAGAAACGCCCATGGGGCGCGTTCCGCCACCCGCTGCTGTGGACGCCGAAGGAAGGCCTGTGCCCACCTTCATGTCTGTTTCGGACTTCTTAAAATTCGGCAGCATACGCTCAACCTCCACTCTAAGCCGATAGACCCAAAGTCGCTTTTATAGCTTGTTTCTTTTGATGTCGGCATCGGAACTCCCTCGAGCTGCCAAATGCCTCCCCCTTTTTGTTGGTCTAACACGTTTCTTTTGCGTGGTCACGGGTAGCAGAAAGGGCCGGCATGTTAGTCCCCACGATGCATTGTGCTGGCACCCGGTTGCGAGCCGAGGGACGTGATTTGGGCACAAGACTCTGGCGCCGATGCGGCTAGGCCTTCAGGGCCCTCACGGCGTCTAGGACCGCTTCAGCATGTCCCGGAACCCGCACTTTTCTCCAGATTCTGGCGATTTTGCCAGCCGGATCCACCAAGAAGGTCGAGCGCTCCACGCCCATGTATTTCCGTCCGTACATGGATTTTTCGACCCAGACGCCATAAGCAGTTGCGGCGGTCTTGGTCTCGTCAGCGAGAAGCCTTACGCCCAGATCATGCTTTTCTTTGAACTTGCGATGACTTTCGGGGGTGTCGGGTGATATGCCAAACATCTGGGCGCCGGCTTTGGTGAAGTCGTCCAGGAGGCAAGTGAAGCCCTTGGCCTCCGCCGTGCAACCCGAAGTGTCGTCCTTTGGGTAGAAGTAAATGACGACGGGCTGCCCTTTGAGTTTGGAAAGCTGCACGATTTCTCCAGTCTCGTCGTGAAGCTTGATATTCGGGGCTTTCCTGCCTTCTTCGACCATGTGCGAGATGCCTTTCTTTTGTCGCTTTTGGCCATGCACGTGCACAAACGCGCAATGATATTCGGCGACGACTGTGTCGGGTGACGATGGCGTGTGGCCAGTCGCCGATTAGCATAGGGGTGTTCGGTTTCGGGACAAAGTTCCCAGGCCGGCGACTATACTGGATCTCGCTGGACCGAAGAACTGAGGCCGCGTGGCTGGGCGAGGCATTCGGGAACGTCCGCGTGGAGTTCGGTGCTTGTCGAGACGGGGTCTCAAAGATTTCTGAGTGGGCGCAGGCTTGAACAGGAACGTGACACACGAGAGTGCACCGGGCACGACGACGCAGGGTCGGCGCCCAAAAGCGCAGGGAGGCCTTCGGTACGGCCTGTCGACAGCGGCAAATGTAGCCGACCGCATCCTCCATGTCCTCGGCCGGTCGGTCTTCATTTTGGCACCTGTTTTGATGCTCGCGGTCCTCGTGATTGGGTTGGGTTATGTCCGGCTTCGACACGGGCCAATCTCACTTGAGTTCCTGGTGGCACCCATAGAGCGCGGTATCAATGCGGAACTAGGTGGCAATACCGCTGACATCGAAGATGCGGTCGTGAGCCTCACGGAAACCGGAGGCTTCGAGTTTCGCCTTCGCAATCTCAGCATCACGGAGCCGGATGGCGATGTTATCGCCTCCGCGCCGTTTGCCGCCGTCGAACTCAGTACGGCAGCGCTCTGGAGCGGACGCATTGTTCCGTCTCGAGTCGATCTCATTAAGCCCCGGCTATTCGTCTTCTATTCGGAGGATCAAGGTCTTTCGATGAGCTTTTCGCGCACGCCGAGGATCGAAGGAGACGACGCTGCCCCGGATGAAACTGCAAACGATGGAACCGGTGATTCATTGGTGGCCCCCACACCCGCGCCAGCAATCCGGCCTGGGCCGGTCCAGGAAGGGCCGTTGAAGCGGATCGATCTCGCACGCGTCGTGACGGAAATGTCCTCGCGGGCGCGCCAGCGGCTCGATGCAAGCTCCTATCTAAAGCAAGTTGGCCTGCGCGACGCGACGGTTGTGCTTGAGTACGGCGGCAGAACAACGGAGTGGCACGTCCCAGAAATTGCACTCGATCTCATGCATGCCAGCCAACGGAGTGTCATATCGGGCCGGGCAACGATCGCATCGGGGGCCAGCCCCTGGAAACTGACTTTCCAAACCGACGAGCAGGAAGGCAGCGGTACGCTCAATTTGAGGACAACCGTGAGCGGGCTTGTTCCAAGGCATCTGTCGCCTGCTGTGCCCGAGCTGAGTCTCCTGCAGGCTTTTGATATGCCTGTTGCTATCGACTCCACCATGCAGCTGTCGCGTCAGGGTGACATTCGTTCCGCCACTGTGGATCTGCAGATTGGCAAGGGGAGCTTGCGGTTACCGGCGCTGCCCGATACGCCACTGGAGATTGAGGACGGTCGTTTCAAGGCGAACTACGAAAGCGGCACGCAACGCGTGGTGCTATTGCCGTCGACGCTTAATTGGCGCGGCAGCCACGTCACGCTCGGCGGCAACATGGCATTCGAAGATGGGGCGCAGCCTGCCTGGCGCTATCAGCTGAAAGCCCTTGACGGTGAGTTTGCGGCAAAGGAACTGGGTGTTGGGAGTGTTCCGCTGGAGGCCTGGGAAGCGGAGGGAAGAATTCTACCGCACCGGGGCGAAATCGAACTGGCGGAATTCCATCTTAAGGCGGGAGGGGGATCGATCGACATGACGGGCGATCTTCTGGCGGGCGTCGAGCCGGCCAGCACCCGCCTCGAAGGTACGATAAGCCCAATGCCACTTGAGACGTTTAAGGCGATCTGGCCGAAGGCAATTGCGCCAGGCGCGCGCGAATGGATTGGCGAGCGCGTGCTGGGCGGCAAAATCGACGGTGGCACGTTTCGGTTCGTGAGCGGTGAGCACTTCGACCCGCGCGAGTCCGGTCAAGGCACAAGCGAACAAAGGCTCTCGATGGCGATGGAGGCGAGCAGCCTGAGTGTGAGCGTCATTGACGGTATGCCGCTGCTTGCTGCGCCACGCGTATTGATGAGGCTCGAGAACGAAGGCCTTGAAGTCTCCATTCCCGAAGCGTCGATCATACTTGGGGAGGGCCATGGCGTCTCCTTAAAGGCAGGCCGTTTCACGGCCGCTGACATCATGGGTGACCGGCCAATCGGAGAGATCGTATTTGGCACGGATGCCTCGCTAGGGGATGTCCTCGACGTCCTCGAACAATCGCCGCTGACCATCGTCAAAGAGGCTGGCGTGTCGCGTGAGAATTTGGAGGGAAAAGTCGATGGTGAATTCAAGGTAACGCTGCCGCTCGTTGACGACTTGGCCGTCAGCGAAATCAATGTTGCCGGGACTGCGCACATCACCGATGGCCGTGCAAAAGACTTTCTTGGTCCCTACAACATTCAAGGCGCCAGTATCACCTTCGACTTTACGGAGAAGGCTGTCGATGCCACCGGCGAGATGCTCATCAATGGTGTTTTGGCGAAAATCGGCTGGCAACGGATATTCGATGCGCCATACGATAGTCAGCCACCGCTGAGGCTTACAGCAACGCTCGACAACTCGGACCGCAATCATCTTGGCCTGGACATCAATCACATCGTTCAGGGCGAAGTTCCCATCGAGCTCACCATAACTCCCGGTCTCAAGGACCAGCCGGCGGTGCATCTGCGCGCAGATCTCACGAATGCCGAGCTCGTATTGCGCAACATGTCCTGGCGCAAACCGTCGGGTCGGTCGGCGACCTTGCAATGTGACATTTCCCAAGACGAAACCCACAAGACAGAACTTCAGAATTTCAAGGTTTCCGGCGATGACGTGGCCATCGAAGGGTGGGCCGCAATTGGTGAAGATAACCGGCTGCAGGAGTTCTACTTCCCGCACTTTTCGCTCAACGTCGTGACGCGCATGGAAGTCCAGGGCAAGCTTGGCAAAGACGACGTATGGAAGGTAAAGGCCCATGGTCCGGCGTTCGATGGGCGTGAGTTTTTTCGTTCGCTGTTTTCCCTGGGTCAGCTTGCCAAGGAGGGTCCAAAGCCACGAAAGCCGCGCGATGGTCTCGATCTTGAGGCGAAGATCGATACCGTGATCGGTTTTTCAGAAGTGACATTGCGCGGCGTCAATCTGCGGCTTTCCAAGCGAGGCGATGCGATTGAGAGCCTTGATGTGCGCGGAACACTCGATGGCGGGGAACCGCTTGTCGCGGTGCTGAGAAAAGAAAAGGGGAAGCCTCGAAAGCTCTTGGCTGACTCAACAGACGCCGGCCAAGCCTTCAAGCTCATTGGTTTCTATCCCAACGTAAAAGGTGGGCGCGTTCGTCTTGAAGTCAATCTCGATGGTAAGGGTGAGGCTGAGAAGACAGGGATCTTATGGGTTGAGGACTTCGCGATCCTCGGCGACCCAGTCGTATCCGAGGTCTTCAGCGGCGCTAATGACGGGCGCCCAGCCATCCAGAGCGGCGGAACGGGCCAAAGGCGCGTCGTGCGCGAGGTGTTCGAGTTCAACAAGATGCGCGTGCCGTTTTCGGTCGGTTATGGCCAGTTCGTGATGGAAGAGTCTTACCTGAGGGGGCCGGTACTTGGGGCATCGATCCGGGGCAAGGTCGACTACAAGATGCAGCGAGTGAACCTCGGTGGCACATATGTGCCTCTGCAGGGGCTCAATAGCGCTTTTTGCGATATTCCAATCGTCGGTCCGATCCTGACCGGGCCAAAGTGCGAAGGCATGCTGGGCATTACCTTCGCGATCCAGGGCGGGATGAACAATCCGCAAGTGATCGTCAATCCGTTCTCGCTTGTTGCGCCAGGGATTTTCCGCGACATCTTCCAAATGACGAATCCCAATCCGCGGGTTCGCCGCCGCGACGACGCTCCTGGCGCTCCGGCTGATCAACGAGTGCGTGCGTCGAGCACGGCGACGCGGGGGGAATCGACCACCGATACGCGCGCCATTACCGATACAATCGACGGCTGGTCGTCTGAAACCACCAACAAGTGAGAATGGGTGGGCGCGTGCGCCACGCTCACACAGGCTTCAGTAAGACGTGCTTCTTCTTGCCAAGCGATAGCTTGATCACGTCTCCGTCGATGAGGTCGGATGTCCTCACCTGTGCCTTTTCATCGGTGACGGCAGTGTCATTGACTTTCAGGCCGCCCCCCTTGATCTGACGGCGGGCTTCTCCGTTCGATTTCACCAATCCGGATTGCACAAATGCCGTCAATACGCCAATGCCCTCGTCAAGTTCAGACTTCGCGATCTCAAAAGTAGGCAGATTTTGTGAGAGCGCACCTTGTTCGAAGGTCTTACGGGCAGCGTCCGCGGCAGCTTCAGCATTGTTGCGTCCGTGAAGGAGAGCGGTTGCCTCGGTGGCGAGAACCTTTTTCGCTTCATTGATTTCGGCCCCACCAAGTGCCGCCAAGCGCGCAATTTCATCAAGCGGAAGCGTCGTGAAGAGCTTCAGGAAGCGCTCAACGTCGGCGTCCTCGGTGTTGCGCCAATATTGCCAGTAATCATAGGCAGATAATTGCGCTTCGTTGAGCCAGATGGCGCCTGAGGCAGTCTTGCCCATCTTCGCGCCGGACGCTGTCGTGAGTAGCGGGCAGGTCAATGCATAGAGCTGCGGTGTTCCCATCCGCCGGCCGAGGTCGATGCCATTGACGATGTTGCCCCATTGGTCTGAGCCGCCCATTTGCAGATTGCAGCCATATCGGCGTGCGAGCTCGACAAAGTCGTAGGCCTGCAGCAGCATGTAATTGAACTCGATGAACGACAGCTCCTGCTCGCGCTCTAGGCGCAGTTTGGCCGAATCCATCGTCAACATGCGGTTGACCGAGAAGTGGCGGCCCACGTCGCGCAAAAATTCGATGTAGTTGAGCGGGACGAGCCATTCTGCATTGTCGACTGTGCGCGCGTCCGTGTTGGCGTCGCCGAATGAGAGGAATTTGGCGAAGGCCTGGGCCATGCCGTTCTTGTTGGCCTCGATCTGTTCAAGCGAGAGTATCTTGCGCATCTCGTCCTTGCCCGAAGGGTCGCCGACGCGTGTCGTGGCGCCACCCATCAGCACAATTGGCTTGCCGCCGGTCTTCTGCAGCCAGTGCAGCATCATGATGGAAATCAGGCTGCCGACGTGGAGCGATGGGGCGGTGCAATCGTAGCCGACGTACCCCACGAGCTCGCCTTTGGCAGCAAGCGCATCGACGCCTTCCTCGTCCGAGCACTGGTGGATGAACCCGCGCTCGGTGAGGATCTGCAAGAAGTCTGATTTGTGCTTCGACATGGTTCCGTTTTGACTGGCTGGCCGATGCCACCAACGTCTATGTTGGCGGGGAACATGCACAGGAAGGGCCCCATGGGCAAGTTGATGCGCGCGCTCGGTCTGATGAGCGGCACCTCGATGGACGGGATCGACATTGCTCTGATCGAGACCGATGGTGATCGGCAAGTGCGGCATGGAGCCGCCGCGACGTACCCTTATCCATCGGAACTCACAGAAAAGCTGCGTGAAGTCCTGGGCAGCGTGGGAACGCTCCAGGATCGCACGGGCCGGCAGGGAGGGCTGGCGGAATTGGAGCGATCGCTGACCGACCTCAACGCATCGGCGGTCGAACGCTTTCTCGACGTAAATGACATTGACCGCCGTTCTGTCGATCTGATCGGTTTCCACGGCCAGACCATCTGGCACGACCCAGCCCGGCACATGACGGTGCAACTCGGAGATGGTGAGCTTCTCGCGCGGCACACGGGTCTCAATGTCGTCTTCGACTTGCGTGCCGCCGATGTCTCTGCGGGAGGGCAGGGTGCGCCTCTCGTCCCCGCTTACCATCGCGCGCTGGCGATCGGCCTGGACAATCTGCCGGTGGTATTTGTCAACATCGGGGGCGTTGCGAATCTAACTTGGATCGGGGCGGGAGGGCGCATGGTTGCCTTCGACACGGGCCCCGGCAATGCGTTGCTAGATGATTGGATTTTGGCCCGCAAGGGGGCCTCGCAAGACACCGACGGGGCTATTTCAGCTCGTGGGCGGGTTGATGGAGGTGCATTGCGGGATTTCTTGACGAACAGTTATTTCGCATCGCCACCGCCGAAATCGCTCGATCGGAATACGTTTTCTGCAAAGCCGCTTGAGGATCTATCGCTGGAGGACGGCGCCGCAACGCTTTGCGCCTTTGCCGCCGCGAGCATCGCACGCGCACGTGAACACATGCCCGAGGAGCCGAACATGTGGATCGTCTGTGGTGGCGGACGCAGGAACAAGACCCTAATGGCTATGCTTGCCGCGTTTGTCGAGAACGCGGTTGTGCCGGCCGAAGCCCTTGGTCTCCACGGTGACTTCATCGAAGCGGAAGCGTGGGCCTATCTCGCGGTGCGCTCGGTGTTGGGTCTGCCCATCACTTTTCCGGAGACGACCGGCGTTTCTGCGCCGATGCAAGGCGGGGTCCTTGTCAACGCGCCACACTGAGCCAAGTGCTACTCAAGTAGCTCGCGCAATGTGCGCTCTAGTCCTTTTGTGACACGGGCCATCTTGCCATAGGCGAGCTTATCTGGCGTGTCGTTTGGCGTATGGTAGTACGGATAGCGAAAGAAGGACGTATCGGTGATCATGATCGCCGGGTAGCCAAACTCCGCAAACGACCAGTGATCCGACCACCCGATGCCTTCAATGAAGTCCGGCGCGGTCCCGCCGATCGTTGGGAACTTCGTCGTCTGTCGAAATGCCCCGACAACCTCGTGAAGGAATGACCGCCCGCCAGGCAGCGCCACGAAGGCGATGAAATCAGCTGTCGTGGGGAAGAAGAGCCCAAACGGAGCCGGGTACTTTTGGCTATTGGGTTCATCGGAGTATGCACCCAGCATTTCGAGCGACATCATACCGGCAACATTCTCGCCCCGCTGCTTGAGGTCTCGCGCATAGCGCCAGCTGCCCATGACAGGTGAGCGGTAGTAGGGCGACTCTTCATTGACGAAGAGTACCAGCCTCAAGGTTTTGTCCTTTGGCGCGAAGTCTTTGAGAAGGCGCGCAAGCTCCATAGTCACTGCAACGCCACTCGCGTTGTCGTCGGCACCCGGGGCGGTCCCATCGGAGTCATAGTGCGCGCCGGCGACGATACTTGCGGTCGAAGGAGTCCCAGCAGGCGGCGGAATGATCACCTCAATGTTGTGGACAGCTTTTCCGTCGACCTCAAACTCCTGTCGTCGCGGTGTATAGCCGAGGTCGCGAAGCTCCGACTCGATATAGGTGGCCGCTTCTTCCAAAGCCGCATAGTGGGCAATGTTGTGCGGCTTGCTGGCGATTGCGGTGACGTGCTGCTTGAGCCGCTTTGCTAGATCTTGTTCAGCGCTCGACAGTGGCGGCAGTGGTCCGGTGTAGCTTTGTCCGGGAAGCTGCAGGGCATACCAGAGGAGTGCGGCTACGGCCACGATTGCAATAAAAAGTATGCCCGCGCACCACAGTGCTATGATCTTGACCACGCTAGAGGTCCCTCTGAGCGACCGGAGCGTGCATCAGCTCCCCTGCTCTTCTTGTTGTCGCTCAGCGTCGCGCTGGCGTTGACGCTCGCGCTCTTGCTCGTTTTCGCGCTCCTTCTCCTTGGCGCGATCCTCTTCGGCCTGTGCCATGCGCTCGTCGAGGTATGTGCTGACGGCCTCTTTCAATTCGTCGATCTTGTTTTCGAAGAAGTGGTTGGCGCCCGGCACCACCTGATGCGTGATCTTGATGCCACGCTGGGTCTTGAGCCGCTGAGAGAGTTCGGCGACCGAGTTCGTCGGTACGACCCGGTCCTTGTCCCCATTGATCATGAGACCAGAGGACGGACACGGTGCAAGGAACGAAAAGTCATAGAGGTTGGAGGGCGGCGCCACGCAGATGAAGCCTTCGACCTCCGGACGGCGCATGAGCAGCTGCATGGCGATCCAGGTCCCAAATGAGACACCTGCAATCCAGCAGCTCTTGCTGTCCGGTTTGACGATCTGCAGCCAATCAAGTGCTGAGGCCGCATCCGACAGTTCGCCGGGACCGCCGTCCCAGACGCCCTGGCTGCGGCCGACACCGCGGAAATTGAATCTCAGCACCGAGAAACCGCGTTCAACAAAGGTGTGGTAGAGCGTGTAGACCACCTGATTATTCATCGTCCCGCCAAATTGGGGGTGCGGGTGGAGGATCAGCGCGATGGGGCTGTCGGTGGCGGCCTCATGGTGGTAGCGGGCCTCGATGCGGCCTGCAGGCCCATTGATTATTAGCTCGGGCATCCTGTCTCTCGGGTCTTTGTTGGGGGTTATCGGCTTACGGAGAAAGGCTCCGGCCGCGCTCTCGAACCTGTGATCCCGAAACCTTGACTTCAGGGCTCGGAATTTTCATATTCCGCATAGAACTTAGAATTATTCGAAAGAACGGTGTGGGCCTCGGAGTGCATGCCGTTCCTAGCGGTTGCGCTTCTTAGCACAATGCCGGGTGGCAAATGCAAGAGGCACAGGCTGGCTGGGGAATTGGCGGCTGCTGGAGCGGGCGTAAAGTGGAACTGAATACCAAAGGTAGATATGCCGTCATGGCGATGGCCGACCTTGCCAAATTCGGGCACGGCGAGGCTGTGCCACTGTCCGCAATCGCAGAGCGCCAGAACCTGTCTCTGGCTTACCTGGAGCAGATCTTCATGCATCTGCGGCGGGCCGGGCTTGTTGAAAGTGCGCGCGGTCGCGGTGGCGGCTACACGCTGAGCCGGGCAGCGGGGCTCATCCGTATCGCCGAGATCATGGGGGCAGTGCAGGAAGAAACGCGCATGACGCGCTGTCTTGACAGCGACGTGGGGTGCCTCGGCGAGCAGCGTTGCCTGACTCATGGTCTCTGGCACGCGCTTGGAACGCATATCAGTGCGTTTCTCCGGAATGTCACGCTGCAGGAGGTGGTGGATGGCATCCCTCCAGCAAAGTTGGCAAAGGAGCCAACGACGAGCGAACAGATGGCCGCCGAATGACGAGTGAACGCACATACCTTGACCACAACGCGTCGATGCCGCTGCGCCAAGAAGCGCGCGCAGCCATGGCCGACGCGCTTGATGTGATGGGCAATCCCTCATCGGTTCATGGGGAAGGACGACGCGTGCGCGGTCTCGTTGAGGCGGCGCGCGAGCAGGTTGCACACCTCGTCAATGCAAAGCCGAGTGAAGTTGTTTTCACCAGTGGTGCCACGGAAGCCAACAATTGGGTTCTGGCTGCCGGGTGGCAGGTTATTGCCGTTGCGGAGATTGAGCACGATTCGGTGCTTGGGCCAGCGCGCGCGTCTGGCGCCGATCTGATCGCGCTGCCGGTTTCAAAAGACGGCGTGGCGGGGATCAATGCGATTGCCGACACGCTTGCTCCGAGACCCGGCATGTTGCTGACGCTGATGGTGGCAAACAACGAGACCGGTGTGGTTCAGCCCGTGGCCGAAGCTGCGGCGCTGGCCCGAGAGCACGGTGTTCTGGTGCACACTGACGCTGTGCAGGGGTCAGGGCGCATCCCGGTCGACTTCGCGGCGCTGGGCGTCGATGCAATGTCCCTTTCGGCGCACAAGATGGGTGGTCCGCGAGGCGTGGGTGCGCTCGTCATTCGCGATGGCGTCACGCTGCCGGCCTTGATCAAAGGGGGCGGTCAAGAACGCCGCCGCCGTGGCGGGACCGAGAACGTTTCCGGCATTGCCGGATTTGGTGCCGCCGCTGAGGCGGCGACGAGCGATCACGCTGCTGCGGAACGCATGGCGGCGCTGCGCATGAAGCTGGAATCCGGCGTTCTGCGCGCGACGCCAAATGCGGTCATTGTTGGCAAGGATGTTGACCGTATCGCCAATACCTCGTGCATCGTCGTTCCGGGCAAGTCTGCCGAAACGTTGGTGATCAAGCTCGACCTCCAAGGCATTGCCGTCAGTGCGGGTGCGGCGTGCTCTTCGGGCAAGGTCGGATCAAGCCATGTTCTCGAAGCCATGAATTTCGCGCCCGAATTGGCGCGCGCGGCCATCCGCGTGAGCCTGGGACCGCAGACACAAGATAAGGATATCGCCGCTTTCCTGGCGGCTTGGGAAAAGGTTGCAGGCGACGCGGTTCTTGCCGCGTGAGCTTAGTGAAACGTGAAAGGGTGATTGATGCCAGCAGTTGATGAGACGATCGAACAAGTCAAAAAGATCGACGTCGACCAGTATAAGTATGGCTTTAAGACCGACATCGAGACCGTCATGGCGCCGAAGGGCCTTGACGAGGGCACCGTGCACTTCATCTCGGAAAAGAAGGGCGAGCCGGCTTGGATGCTGGAGTGGCGGCTTGAGGCATTTCGCCGTTGGCAGAGCATGACCGAGCCGACGTGGGCCAAGGTGACCTACCCGAAAATCGACTTTCAGGATCTCTACTACTATGCCGCTCCCAAATCGACTGAAGGCCCAAAGAGCCTGGACGAGGTCGATCCGGAATTGCTTGCGACGTATGCGAAGCTTGGCATTCCTCTGAAGGAGCAGGAAGTCTTGGCGGGTGTGCAGGGCGCGCGCGTCGCAGTCGACGCCGTCTTCGATTCTGTATCCGTCGTCACGACGTTCAAGGATGAGCTTGCCAAGGCGGGCGTCATTTTCTGTTCGATCTCCGAGGCCATCCGCGAGCACCCCGAACTCGTGAAGAAGTACTTGGGCTCGGTCGTGCCGCAAGGCGACAACTTCTACGCGGCGCTCAACTCGGCGGTGTTCTCCGACGGCTCATTCGTCTACGTGCCGGAAGGGGTGCGCTGCCCCATGGAGCTATCGACCTACTTCCGCATTAATGCGGAGAAGACCGGCCAGTTCGAGCGCACGCTCATCATCGCCGACAAGGGTTCTTTCGTCTCCTACCTTGAGGGATGCACGGCACCGATGCGCGACGAGAACCAGTTGCATGCCGCCGTCGTTGAGCTGATCGCGCTGGACGATGCCGAGATCAAATACTCGACGGTGCAGAATTGGTACCCCGGCGACAAGTACGGCAAGGGCGGTGTTTACAACTTCGTGACGAAGCGTGGCGACTGCCGCGGCCATAACTCCAAGATCAGTTGGACACAGGTCGAGACGGGTTCCGCCATCACGTGGAAGTACCCGAGCTGCATCCTGCGCGGCGATAACTCTCGCGGTGAGTTCTATTCGATCGCCGTCTCAAACGGCTACCAGCAGGTCGACAGTGGCACGAAGATGATCCATCTCGGTAAGAATTCCTCCAGCCGGATCATCTCAAAGGGGATCGCTGCGGGGTTCTCTGAGAACACCTATCGCGGTCTCGTTTCCGCGCACCGCAAGGCGACAGGCGCGCGCAATTTCACTAACTGCGACTCCTTGCTGATCGGTGACAAGTGCGGTGCGCACACCGTTCCTTACATCGAGGCAAAGAACGCAAGCGCCCACTTCGAACACGAGGCGACCACCTCGAAGATCTCCGACGACACACTGTTCTATTGTCGTCAGCGTGGATTGAGCGAAGAGGAGGCGGTGGCGCTGATCGTCAATGGGTTCGTGCGCGATGTTTTGCAGAAGCTGCCCATGGAGTTCATGGCCGAGACACAAAAGCTGATCGGCATCTCTCTGGAAGGAAGCGTTGGTTGATGCATACGCAGCAGGACTATTGGTTCCGGCCAAAGCGGTATGGCTACGGTGCCGAACCAAGCAGTTGGAAAGGGTGGTTAGCGACACTTGCCTACCTCGCAGTCGTCGCGGCGATCACCTGGCCGCTCATGGTGGAACCGGCTCTCGCTGGGGTCACACTGCCAATCAGCGAAGTCGTGAAATGGTCCGTGCTCATGATCGCCGTGACGCTGGCCTTCGTTTGGCTGTGCTGGATCAAAACGGACGGAGAATGGCGCTGGCGCTGGGGCCAGCGCGACTGAGATGCATTTGCGGCCATGCCGCATGAAGAACGCAACCGGAGTTGAGAATGCTCGAAATTAAAGACCTGCACGTAAAGATCGAAGACGAGGACCGCGAGATCCTCAAAGGGCTGACGCTGAGCATCCCCAAGGGGGAGGTGCATGCGATCATGGGCCCCAATGGTTCTGGTAAGTCGACGCTCGCCTACGTCCTTGCTGGCCGCGATGGTTACGAGGTCACGAAGGGCGACATCGTTTGGGATGGCGAAAGCGTGCTTGAGATGGACCCGGAGGAGCGCGCGGCAAAAGGTGTGTTTCTCGCCTTCCAGTACCCCATGGAAATCCCCGGCGTCGCGAGTCTGACCTTCTTGCGCACCGCGGCCAATGCCGTGCGCAAGGCACGCGGAGAGGACGAGCTTTCTACGCCCGAGTTCATGAAGCTCGTCAAAGAGAAGGCCCAGAAGCTCAGCATCGAGATGGACATGTTGAAGCGGCCCGTGAACGTCGGCTTCTCGGGCGGCGAAAAAAAACGCTCGGAGATTCTGCAGATGGAGGTCTTGGAGCCGACACTGTGTGTACTGGACGAGACCGACTCGGGCCTCGATATCGACGCCCTGCGCATTGTCGCCGACGGCGTCAACGGGATGCGTTCCGATGATCGCGCCATGCTGGTCATCACACACTATCAGCGGCTGTTGAATTACATCGTGCCTGATCGCGTTCACGTGCTGGTGGACGGCAAAATCCAGCGCTCGGGCGATGCCTCGCTCGCTGAGGAGCTCGAGAAATCCGGCTACGCCGACTATCAGGGGAAGGCCGCATGATCGTGATGGGCAAGTTGGGCATAGCGATGGACAGTGTTGGGCTGGGCACGGCGAATGAGCCGGCTCGCCTCCAAAGAACTGAGCGCTCGGGAGGCGCGAAATGAACGTAGCGGTTTTGAAGACAAAGGCAGAGCAGGCCTTGACGGAAACTTTCGGCGGCGTCGCCACCAGGCTGCCTGGCCGGCCGGCTGTTGCTGCCGCACGCAAGGACGCGATCGGCCGCTTCGGCACGCTCGGGCTGCCGCACCGGCGAATTGAGGCCTGGAAGTACACCGATCTGCGCAACGCGATGAAAGTAGCGCTGGCTCCGGTTTCGGGCGAAGCCCCATCCCTAACTGCTGCCGATCTTGGGGAGGCGCTGGGATCGCTCGCCACGTTCGATGCGACACGCGTCGTGTTCGTCGACGGCGTCTATGCTCCCGAGCTTTCGAGTGCTGATGGGATCGATGGGCTCGCCATCAGTTCATTGGCTGCGGCGCTCGACGACGAGCGCGATACCCATGTGGCGGATCTCTTGCGGCTCGAAGATGCCGATGACGATGCCGTTCTCGCACTCAACACAGCGTATGTGACGGATGGCGCGGTTTTGGCCGTTGCAGGCGGCACGAAGCTCGCAAAGCCGTTGATGCTGGTGTTCGTGCGCGCTTCGAATGCGCCGCACCTCGTGACGACACGCAACGTGGTGAGCATCGGCGACGGGGCTGAAGTCAGCCTGATAGAGGCGTATGTAGCGTTGCCAGGCGCGGCGCTAGAGGCCCAGCACAACGCGGCGAGCGAGACTGGCGTTGGCGAAGGCGCGAAGGTTACCCACGTGAAGTGCACCTTGGATAGCGGCAAGGCCACGCACTTGGCCAATTGGCTGGTCGACGTCGGCGCAGAGGCCGACTATCGCGGCTTCCAGTTCACCGCCAATGTCGGGCTTGTGCGCAACCAGCTTGCTGTCACATTCAAGGGAGAGGGTGCAAAGATCGATGTTTCCGGTGTGTTCCTGGCGCGCGGCAGACAACACGTCGACACGACTCTCGTTGTTGATCATGCCGTGCCGGGTTGCGTTAGCCGCGAGCTGTTCAAGGGTGTGCTTGAGGATGAAGGTCGCGGCGTCTTCCAGGGCAAGGTGATTGTGCGCCCTGATGCTCAGAAGACGGACGGCAAGCAGATGGCACAAGTCTTAATGCTATCGCCGAACGCGGAATTTGATTCCAAGCCGGAACTTGAGATCTACGCCGACGATGTCGTGTGTGGCCATGGCTCGACCAGCGTGGATATCGATGAGGATTTGCTATTTTATTGCCGTTCGCGCGGGATACCCGAGGCTGAGGCGCGCTCTCTGATGATCGAATCGTTTATTGGGGAAGCGCTTGAGAAGGTCGAGGACGAAAGTCTGCGCAACGCCCTGACGGTGGAAACGCGGCACTGGCTTGAGGCCGCTGCAAAGGGGACGTGATGGCGAGCGAAGCCGGTAATGCTGGGGCGAGGCCCGAAGAGGCGCTGTTGACCGCGCAGCCTGGGGAAGGTGTGGGCGACGCTTATGACGTGGAGAGCATTCGTGCCGAATTCCCGATCCTTTATCGTGAAGTATATGGCAAGCCGCTCGTTTATCTAGACAACGCCGCGACCGCGCAAAAGCCACGGCCCGTTCTTGAGGCGATGGACCACATCTATCGCTTCGAGTACGCGAACGTTCACCGCGGGCTTCATTACCTGTCGAATGTGGCGACCACAAAGTACGAAGACGCGCGAGAAATTACCCGGCGTTTTCTCAATGCCGGTACGGCCGACGAAATTATCTTCACGCGCAACGCGACCGCGGCGATCAATCTGGTTGCCGAGGCTTTTGCTGGCCCGCGGATTGGCGAGGACGATGAGATCGTGCTCACGATCATGGAGCACCATTCCAACATCGTGCCCTGGCACTTTCTACGCGAACGCAACGGCGCCGTGCTCAAGTGGGTACCGATTTCTGACAGTGGCGAATTTCTCCTCGACGAATTTGAGAGGCTGCTCACACCGAGAACGAAGATTGTCGCCATCACGCAGATGTCGAATGTTACGGGTTCCCTCGTCCCCGTGCGCGAGGTCATCCAGATGGCGCACGCTCGTGGCATTCCTGTGCTCGTCGATGGAAGTCAGTCAGCGGTCCATATGCGCGTAGATGTCCGCGAACTCGATGCGGACTTTTTTGTCTTCACCGGTCACAAGACGTACGGGCCGACCGGGGTCGGAGTGCTTTACGCAAAGCGTGCGCATCTTGACGCCATGCGGCCCTACCAGGGTGGTGGGCAGATGATCGAGTCCGTAGCGGTTGATCGCATCACATACGGCAAGCCGCCAGAGAAGTTTGAAGCGGGCACGCCGCCAATCGTTGAGGCGATTGGGCTGGGGAGTGCGCTCAATTACATGATGCAGGTCGGTCGCGATCAGATTGCGCGCCATGAAGCAGAGCTGCGCACCTATGCACATGCGCGCCTTGGCGAGCTGCCTTGGCTGAAAATCTATGGGACCGCACCTGGAAAGGGCGCGATTATATCATTTACGATGGACGGGCTACATCCGCACGACATTTCAACCATTGTCGATCGGTCGGGGGTTGCCGTTCGCGCGGGCCATCATTGTGCACAGCCGTTGATGGAGCGCTTCGGCGTCGGAGCCATGTGCCGGGCGTCATTCGCAATGTACAATACCAAGGACGAGGTCGATGCACTGGTGGATGCGCTCAAGCGTGCGCGCGAACTGTTCGCTTAGCCAGGAGTAGGTGATGGAACAAAAAGCAGCAGACCAGGATAGACTGCAAGAGGCGTCGGACCGGGAAGACGGCGCAGAGCACTTGCCAAAAGGTGACGCAACGCCGATTGCGGCCGCCGCAGCATCTTCCGCGTTGCCTGCCGATGAGCACGAACGCCTGCACGCCGATATCGTGACGGCTTTAAAGACGGTCTATGATCCCGAAATTCCTGCGGACATCTATGAGCTGGGTCTCATCTACGACGTTGCAATTGACGGTGAACGCAATGTCGTGATCACCATGACTCTGACGGCGCCTGGGTGTCCGGTTGCGGGAGAGATGCCCAAATGGGTCGAGAACGCGGTCGATGCGGTTCCCGGGGTTGGCAGCACGACCGTCAACATGACGTTCCAACCGCCCTGGGACATGAGCCGTATGTCGGATGAGGCACGCTTAGCGATCAATATGTTCTAGTTGAGTGATGCACGGTCTTTTGCAGCCTGGGCAGCGGGACCCTATATGAATGCACGAAGCCTTATGGATGAGATGAGATGCCAACGCTGCGTATGATGCCCAAAGCCGTTACCATGACGGACGCTGCCGCTGCACGCGTGCGAGCGCTCATGGCCGCCAATCCAAACGCCCTGGGCTTGCGCATTGGCGTTAAAAAGGGCGGCTGTGCCGGCATGGAATACACGATGACCGTCGCTGAGACGAAGGAGCCGCACGACGAGGTTGTCGAGGACCAGGGAGTCGTGTTGCTGATTGAACCGACTGCCATCATGTACCTGCTTGGCACCGAGATGGACTACAAGACCGACAAGCTTGCCAGTCAATTCGTTTTCAACAATCCCAATCAGACCGGTGCGTGCGGTTGCGGCGAGAGCGTCAATCTCGAGCCGGCCACTGAATTGAAATCCGGGGCCGAGACCGACGGAGCCTGATGGGTACCAATCCCGCCAGCGAAGGATGGATCGGGGATGTGCTCGCGTTCTGGTTTGGCGAACTCGGGCGAGAAGGCTGGTTTCGAAAAGATGCCGATACGGATCAGGCGATACGCAACCGCTTTCTTCTCCTCTATGAAGTTCTATCGACATGGCCAGTGGAAGACGCCCTGGTAAGCGCAGATCGCGCACTGGCAACTGTGATTGTTCTCGATCAGTTTCCCCGCAACATGTTCCGCGTCAGCCCCCAGGCTTTCGCGACCGATGCACTGGCGCGAGAGATTGCAAATCGCGCCGTTGCAACCGGGCTAGACACAAGCCTTGCCAAAGAGCGACGGGTCTTTCTCTATCTACCGTTTGAGCACAGTGAGGACGCCACCGACCAAGTTCGCGCGGTGGAATTGATCTCATCGCAGGGGGACCCCGAGTTTGAGGACTATGCGCTCAAACATAAGGCCGTCATCGATCGATTCGGCCGCTTTCCGCATCGGAACGGCGTGCTCGGGCGCACTTCGACGCCGGAGGAAGAAGCGTTCCTCAAGGAACCTGGTAGCGGTTTCTAGACGCTGTTCGTCAGCTGTAGCATATCATCATCGGTGCATTTGCTCGTGCTCGCTAGAGCCATTTGTCCGCTCGCGCTCCCAGGCTAGGGTACACCCCATGAGCGCGAGTGACGGCTTCATCGAATTGCTAAAGGACTCATTGCGGGGGCTTGGGCCCGTTAGCGTCCGCCGCATGTTTGGCGGTGCTGGCCTCTACGCCGATGGCGTCATGTTCGGGCTGATCGCTGATGACACGCTCTATCTCAAGGCCAACGACGAGACCAAGCTGGCATTCGAAGCGGAAGGGCTTGAGCCCTTCTCCTATGAAGGTAAGCGCGGGAGAGTTGCGATGGCCTATTGGCGCATCCCCGAACGCTTGCTTGATGATCCCGATGAGATGGTTGCCTGGGCACGCACGGCACTTAACGTGGCGCGCCATAGTGCGGCTCGGAAACGTAAGCGCGCCAATCAGGGGCAGTCAAAAATTCCTCAACGAAGTGCTCGCCGCCAAGCGACCCGGAAATGACGAGAAATTGGTGATGGCAACAAATCCACGCAATTCGGCAACGGAGGCTCTCAAATGATCCACAATTCGAGCGACAGCTGGGGTTGGCCTGCGAGATCCTTCCATTGGGTGCTGGCGATCTTGATATTGGTTCAATTCGGGCTCGGCCTCTGGATGGGGGAGGTTCCGCGAGCGGATCGGCCGTACTACGTCAGCATTCATGCCTCGCTCGGAATTAGCATCCTGCTCCTCATGGCCCTACGCATCATCTGGCGTCTTGCGAATGTCGTTCCCGACGATCCATCAACGATGCCAGCTTGGCAATCTCGTGCCTCGCAGATCATGCATTGGGCGCTGTATGTGGTGATCTTTGCCACGATTCTCGCGGGGTGGATGCTCGTGGGAACGCATCGCTCCCCGGTGGACATCTATCTCTTTGGCTTGATCAAGATGCCCCATATCATGAGCCCGGGCTCGCCTTTACATGAGCCGCTGGAGGAGATTCACGAGACGTTGGCCTTCGGGCTGATTGGGCTTGTCGCCGTGCACGTCTTGGCTGCGCTCCACCATCACTTTGTCATGCGCGACAATATTCTGGCGCGCATGACTTCGGGACGTGGCTCGCTGCCTTCGTAACGTCGTGCGCCCCGCCCGGGTGCGCGACGCCGATCTGCGGCTTATTCGCTGGCTACCTTGGCTCGCCGCTTGACCGGCTTTCGCAGGAACGCGGGAACATTGTCTGCGAAACCTGCAGCGGGAGCAGCGGTTCGCCGTTCCCTCGGTTGTGCGGAGGTGTTCTGGCTGCCACGTGCAGCCTCCCGATCCGGCTGCTTTTCCTCGCGGCGGCGCGGCGTCGGCGACTTGGCTGCCGCCGGTTCTGTCGTTCCGTTCGCGCGGCTCGGAGCTCTTTCTGGAACGGGAGCCTTCTTTTGATCCCGGCGCTCGTCGGTCTTGTCGACTGTGGGCCGGCTGGCTTGCCCCCCTCCAGAACGTCTGCGACGTCCCTCAGGTTTTGCCTCACGCGCCGGTGCGCCCGAACGACGACCGCCGCGGCCACGCCGACGATGCTTTCCGGCCTCGGCATAGTCTTGTTCGCTTGGAGGTTCGCCAATCCAAACAGCCGGCTCTCCGAGCATCTTCTCAATATCTTTGAGGGATTTGAGGTCTTCGGGTGCGACAAGCGATGCCGAGAAGCCCTCCTTACCGGCCCGGCCCGTGCGTCCGATGCGGTGGACATAGTCGTCCGATTGCCAGGGTAGATCAAAGTTGAAGATGTGGCTGACGTCAGGGATGTCCAGGCCGCGGGCAGCGACATCGCTCGCAGCCAACAGCATCAGGTCACCTGTTCGAAATTTCTCAAGCGTCTCCATGCGGCTCTTCTGATCCATGTCGCCGTGCAGTGCGCCTGCGCTGAATCCATGCTTCTGCAATGACCTGCCCAGGATGGCCACGTCGACCTTTCGGTTACAGAAGATGATCGCGTTCTTGACGTTCTCGCTGCCGATCAGCTCACGCAGGACTTCACGCTTGGCCCAATCTTCGCCGTCGGGGCAGTAGCGAAATCTCTGAGTGATTGTCTTTGCGGTGGTGGCGGGCGGAGCAACTTCGATGCGCTCGGGATCTCTGAGGAACTGCTTGACGAGACGGGTAATCTCCGGCGGCATCGTTGCAGAGAAGAAGAGCGTCTGCCGTCTCGGCGGCAAGAGCTTGCAGATCTTCTCGATGTCGGGAATGAAGCCCATATCCAGCATGCGGTCGGCCTCGTCGATCACGAGGATCTCGACGCCCATGAGCATCAGCTTGCCGCGCTGAAAATGGTCCAAGAGGCGGCCCGGCGTAGCGATCAGGACATCAACGCCTCGGTCGAGTTTCCGGTCTTGGTCATCAAACGACACACCGCCGATAAGCAGCGCAAGGTTCAGCTTGTGATTGACCCCGTACTTCTCGAAGCTTTGCGCAACCTGAGCAGCCAACTCGCGTGTGGGGGCGAGGATAAGCGAGCGTGGCATGCGCGCCCTGGCTCTGCCGCTTTCCAGTCGGGTGATCATTGGCAAGACGAAAGAAGCAGTCTTGCCGGTACCTGTCTGGGCGATGCCGAGCACATCGCGCCCGGTAACGGCGATGGGAATTGCGGTAGATTGAATGGGAGTCGGCGTCGTATAGCCGGCAGCATCGATGGCCGCCTGCACCTTAGGGCTGAGCCCAAGCTCAGCGAAGGTCTTCTGATCCAATAGTCAACGTCTCCGTCTGCGTCCTCACGGGCCCGCTCCACCATTTCCGGCGGCGGGTGACGGAGCGCAGGGGTAGGAGGATTCGCCTAATGCGGCAAAGGAAGGAAATAAGTCTCGAAAAGGGATTAACAGAATCACGTCCCCTGCGCTCGAGCCGACCTCCTGCTCGCACATGTTCGCAAAAAACGCAAGGAAAACCAAAGGATGTGGCGCGTCGCCGCGGGGTATTCGCGAATTCAACAACCCGAATGCAGGCCCGCTTGCGAGACTATTCTCCGGCCGGCCCAATGATGTAGCGTTCGATCGCGCTCGGGCGAACACCTTTCTCGCTTCGCGCCCAGTCGCGCACCGAAATGCCAGCCTCGTGCACGGTTTCGGGATCGCCGGAGATTAGCGGGTGCCACCATTCGAGTCCGCGTCCCTCCGAGAGGCGCCGATATGCACAACTTTGCGGCAGCCAAGTAAGTGACTTCAGGTTTTCCGGGCTGATTACGATGCACTCGGGTTCGCTCGCGTGGCGATTTGCGTAGTCGCCGCACCGGCATGAGCCAATGTCCAGGAGCTGACACGAAAGCCGGGTGAGGTAGACGTCAGTCGTATCCTCCTCCTCGATCTTGACGAGGCAGCACTGTCCGCAACCGTCACATAGAGACTCCCACTCCGCGCGCGACATCTCTTCGAGCTGCTTGGTCTCCCAGAATGGCGCAGCTTCGGCGGGCGCCGCTTTCTTGGAGATCTTCTTTTTTCGCGGAGCGCTCATCAATAGCAACTTTGGAGAATGGCGATTTCTGTTTGTGGTGATGTGCAGACGATTGGCCCTGACAGCACAGAAGGTCAAATTACCCCTGCAACGGATCACACAGGTTCGGTTTATCGGCGAATAGAATAAAGCCCCGTCACGCATTTCGCTCTGACGGGGCTTGTCATAGATAACATACCCGGCACACGCTGGGCTTTTTGAGGCGAGGCTCTGTGATCCAGGCCCGGATCCCGCCCTCGCGTGAAATTCATCGAATTGTGGTTCATATCGACACGGAATTTGCGCGATCGGAATGCTGCAGCTCGCTATCCGCGCCGTGACCCCGCATCAGTGCGAGGTCCGCAGTGACTTGCCGGTGGCGTCATGCTCCGCACCTTTTATTGTTGATCCGCCGACGGTCATCCTCACAACCAACGGTGCTGCCCAGGGGGACGCTGGCCATACTCAAGATTGGGATCGCCTACACGCCATACAAACAGCGATGGCCGCCAAGCATTAGGTTCAGCCGGACCGGAGCGCATGTCAAGGAGCGCTTGCGGACTAACACTTCAAAAATGCGAAAAACTGCGGCACGGTGAACGGGCCAAATTGGACACATGGACCCCGAATTTTGCTTTTCGCATCTGATCTTATGGACGAAACCCTACCCCTCAAACCGTTTCGATGGAACATCGCCAAACGCGAGCAGATTGGTGATCTCTGCGACGTGGAGGCGAGCGAAACATATCGGAGTTTCGAAAATCACTTACGTACGGCGACCGCGCGCGTCTTGGCCTTGGCAGGAGATAGCGATCTTGTCTTCGTCGGTCGCTCGCCCGACTGCCTATTCGACTACCTGAGCGGCATTCTCGAGGGTATTCCAGATGCGCCGTCCCTGACATTGCTGCACTTTTCCGCGCCGTACGAGCCGGCGGACAAGCTTGCCAAGACACACCAGCAAGAACTTGAGGCGCTCTTCACTTATTTCACTTCCGAACGGCTCGATCCTCAGTCCATAGCGTCTTACGGAAAGCAAGTTCGCTTCATCGATGTCGTCAACAGCGGACAGACGTTCGGCAGGCTTGTCGACTATCTGCGCCACTGGGCCGAGCAACAGGGTGCTGATTGGAATGTCGTTCAACGGCGCATCGGGTTTGTGGGATTGACGGTACGAACGCAAACGGGCCCGAATGTATGGCGCTGGTGGCAGCATGAACCGTGGGTCACGAAGCTTAACAAGACACCTATCGGTAACGTATCGGTCCCATGTAAGTTCTGGGAGTTCATAGCGAACAACGCGGAAAAGCCGACCCCGTCTCATCAGATTTACCGATGGGCGTCGCCGGACGTAACGACACCGCACCACGATCCGCCTCGCCTAAAGGGGCTGCGTCTCGCGATCGATAACTACGACCGGGGCCGAGACAAGGAAGAGCGCGTAAAGTTCATCCGTGAACTCACTGGTCTCCCAGCGATGCGCCAAGCTTGGCTGCGCAGCCTCGTTCTGCGATTGAGGGGCATCGCTGCGTGATGGGTACGTCACGTTGAGCGATCAAATATCCAGGTCTTGGGCGAAGGCGGCATGCTCTTGGATGAAGCGGAAGCGGGCTTCCGGTTTTGAGCCCATCAGCGCGTTGACGGCCTGAGAAATCTCGCTTCGGTCGCCCTCACCAATCTCAACGCGAAGAAGCATGCGCCGCTTGGGATCCATGGTCGTCTCTTTAAGCTGGCTGGCGTTCATTTCGCCAAGACCTTTGAAGCGGCTTATCTCCACCTTCTGACCTGACTTAAATTCTTTCTTGATCAGCTCGTCCTTGTGCTTTTCATCGCGCGCATAAAAGGTCTTGGCGCCTTGTGACAGCTTGTAGAGCGGGGGGACAGCCAGATAGAGGTGCCCGTTCTCGACGAGGGCCGGCATTTCCGAATAGAAGAATGTGATCAAGAGCGAAGCGATGTGCGCGCCGTCAACGTCAGCGTCCGTCATCACGATCACGCGCTCGTAGCGCAAATCCTCATCGCGGTAGCGTGTGCCGGAGCCGGCGCCGAGTGCTTGGATGAGATCCGATAAGAGCTGGTTTTGCGCCAGCTTGGCCGACGTGGCGTTCGCCACGTTCAGGATCTTGCCGCGGAGCGGGAGGATGGCTTGAGTCTCGCGCATGCGCGCGCTCTTTGCGGAGCCACCAGCTGAATCGCCTTCTACGATGAAGATCTCGGTTCCTTGGGCTGTCTGGATGGTGCAGTCGGCCAATTTGCCCGGAAGGCGCAGTTTGCGCGTTGCTGACTGGCGGCCAACCTCCTTCTCGCGTTTGCGCTTCAAACGCTCTTCGGCGCGGTCGATGACCCACTCGAGCAATTGCGTTGCCTGCACAGGACTGTCGGCGAGCCAGTGGTCGAAGGCGTCGCGGACGGTCGACTCGACGATGCGTGCGGCTTCTTGCGTCGCAAGGCGATCCTTGGTCTGGCCCTGAAATTCGGGTTCGCGAATGAAGACGGCCAGCATGCCGGCGGCCGTGCCCAACACGTCGTCGGCAGTGATCTGAGCGGCGCGGCGGCTGTTGGTGAGCTCGCCGTAGGCGCGCAGGCCTTTGGTGAGGGCTTGGCGCAGGCCGTTTTCGTGCGTGCCGCCGTCAGGTGTCGGGATCGTATTGCAGTAAGAGCGCAGAAACCCGTCCCGGTCGGCGGTCCAGGCGATCGCCCATTCGACCGAGCCGTGACCATTGCTGCTCTTAGTGCGCCCGGAAAAGATCTCCTTGGTGACAAGCGTCTGGCCGCCGATTTCAGAGAGGAGATAGTCTTTGAGGCCGCCCGGAAAATGGAATGTTGCTTCGGCCGGCGTGCCGTCGGTTATGAGAGAGGGATCGCAGCTCCAGCGGATCTCGACACCGCCGAAAAGATAGGCCTTAGAGCGCGCCATCCTGAGTAGCCGCGCGGGCTTGAAGGTCGCCCCGCGCCCGAAGATCTTGGTATCGGGCTTAAATCGTATGCGTGTGCCGCGGCGGTTCTTGATGGAGCCTAGCTTCTGCAGCTTTGTTTGCGGGGTGCCGCGCGCGAACGTCATGCGGTAGAGCTGCTGGCCGCGTGCAACCTCGACCTCAAGCTCCTCGGAAAGCGCATTGACGACCGACACGCCCACGCCGTGAAGACCGCCCGAAGTGTTGTAGACTTTGCTCTCGAATTTGCCACCCGAGTGCAGCGTGGTCATGATTACTTCCAGCGCCGACTTCGGCTTGTACTTCGGGTGCGGATCGACGGGGACGCCACGGCCGTTGTCGGAAACTGAAAGAAAGCCATCCTTGTCGAAGCGCACTTCGATCCAACTGGCGAAACCGGCGACGGCCTCATCCATGGAATTGTCAATCACCTCAGCGAAGAGGTGGTGCAACGCCTTCTCGTCCGTGCCGCCGATGTACATGCCCGGCCGACGTCGTACCGGCTCCAGGCCTTCAAGGACCTCGATGTCGGCGGCGGTATAGGCGTCTGAGGCATCGCCGCTGCGGGGTGAGCGGCGCGTCTTGTCGGTCATGAAGGTTTCAAACGTTGAGAAGAGGTCGCGTACGGCTCCGGCCATGCGTAGCGTTTCCCGTCGTGGCAATGCTGCCGCCGAGCACGAGACGCGGGGCACAAGGGCCGCGCTCAAGCGAATCTAGGTTTTCGTGGCCTGAGTTCGCACGGCTGACGGGGATTTGGCAAGTCTAGGCGAGGGAAGGAGCGCGTGTCGCAAGTCGAAAGATGCGGGAGAGCCACGGAAGGTCCCCCCTCATCTCCTGGGGGACCGCGGGTTGCGCGGCCCTGAGAACCTACCTACCAAGGATTTTGGAGGCGTCCGGGAGTGGAGCCGGGGCGCGGCTTTGCATCAAGCACGGGAGATGGCAATGGCGACTGTTGTGGTGCCGCTGGAGCCGGTCGGGCGCGCGCTTCGCGCGACCGCCACCCTTTCGTTTGTCTCAGGATTTGTCGATGTCGTGGGGTTCGTCGCGCTGTCGGGACTGTTCGCCTCCTACATCACGGGCAACTTGACCTCGATCGGTTCGGATATCGTGCATTCCGACCCGGGCATCTGGCCGAAGCTGTTGGCACTGCCAACCTTCGTCGTATTTGTCGTGATCACCCGGTTCGTCGTCCTGCACTACGACCACCAGGAGAAGTCTCCGTTGCGCGTGCTTCTCGTCGGGCAGGCCGTCCTGCTCGCCGCCTGCATGGTTGCGGGAATTCGCTTTTCGCCGTTCGCAGACCCAGAAACGTCAGGCGCAATTCTCACAGGCATGCTGGGCGTTTCGGCGATGGCGGTGCAGAACGGTTATGCGCGTCTCACCTTTGCAGCCCACCCCTCAACCACGATCATGACGACCAATGCCGCACAGGCGGTCGTTGATCTTGTCGACATGTGGCGCGGCTCTCCGAAGGTGAGTGGACCAGCTCGAGACCGGTTTGCACATACGGGGCCAATGATCTTTGCCTTCATTGTTGGCAGCATCAGCGGGGCGTATTGCTATCTCGCGCTGTCTTTCGTTGCTCTGACAGTGCCAATCGTCGCACTTTTGGTTCTGATTTGGATCGCGCCGACCGCAAAAGTCGCCACCAACTAAGCGGCAACATTGTCGATTAGCCGCGTTTTTCCAAGCCACGCGGCTCCCAAGACGCGAAGTGGCTTGTCAGCTTGCTCGCTCACCACTTTTAACGTTTCGGCCTCTCGTACCGCGATGTAGTCGACCTTCGCAAAGCCTGCGGCTTCCAGCTCGCGTCGCGCGTTGTCACAGATGGTGTCGAGCACTGCGAGCTGCGGTTCAATGCGCGGTCGGCGGGGCTCGGGCAGTAAGGGGGCCGCACGCGGTGCACGAGACTTGTTCTCTTGTGGACCTGAGCCTCGTACGGCCGCCGCCGCAGCTGCCGCCACATCCTTCAGAATTTTGTAGAGTTCCGGAGCGATGATGCGCTCCTTGTCCGAGAGGTACGCATTGCGGGAAGACAGCGCCAAGCCGCTGTCCTCGCGTACGGTCGGCACCGCCACGATCTGTAAAGGCAGATTGAGGTCACGCACCATTTGCCGGACGACGCAGAGCTGCTGATAGTCCTTTTCTCCGAACATCGCGAAGTCGGGTGTCGCTGAACAGAATAGCTTGCAGCATACGGTTGCCACGGCGCCGAAAAAGTGCGGCCGGAATTCTGCCTCAAGCCCGAGGGCCGCGCCTGCCGGGGTTATCGGAGTGGCAAATCCCTCCGGGTACATGTCACCGGGCGCTGGTGCCCAAACGAGGTGGCAGCCAGCTTGCTCGAGTTTCTCCAGATCACTGGCCTCATCACGCGGGTAGCGGTCGAGGTCTTCGTGCGGTGCAAACTGGGTCGGGTTCACGAAAATAGAGACGAGCGTGCGGTCCGCTCGTGTGGTGGCGGCGTCAACGAGCGCCATGTGACCAGAGTGCAAGGCACCCATGGTTGGAACGAGCGCGATCGATTGACCATTACCGCGCCAATTGGCCGTGGCGCGCCTAAGTTCATCTACCGTCCTGACAACATTGATGTTTTTCTGTGCCACGGGACCCTCGCGCCGGTTTAAGGTCAGGCGGGAAGCTCTGTCAGCTGGGTCGCAACGTCAAGAGTGGATGGCTGGGACACGCCGCGCGCGGCGTCTGCCGATTTGCTAGACTGGTTTAGATCGAATCGTGAGTGGCGGGGCGCGACGAGGATGACATGGTCGCATTGAAGCGGACTGATTTTTCCGACGGCAAGGGGGACGAGGCAGTCAATCTGCCACCTCTCGATGAGATTTCAGCCCATCATCTGATCGACGAGACGCGGCTCGTGGGCCGCCTGATCGAGCGCGCGGTCTTCACAGAGGACGAGCGCCGGCGCGCTTCTGAGATTGCCCGCCGGCTCGTTTATTCGGCGCGGGCTAATCAGGGCAAACATGCGGGCGTCGACGCCTTCATGCGCGAATACGGCCTATCCAGCGAGGAAGGCGTGATCTTGATGTGCATCGCTGAAGCGTTGCTCAGGATCCCGGACTCTGAGACGGCCGACAAGCTCATCGCGGAGCAGATTTCCGGCGGGGACTGGGAGCGCCACCTGGGGCATTCCGAAAGTGCGTTCGTCAATGCTTCGACTTGGGCGCTGTTGCTAACGGGACGTGTCGTCAAACTGAAGGAGGCGCGCGGGTTCAATCCTTTTGATGCCCTGAAACGCCTTGTTGCGCGTTCCGGAGATCCGGTTATCCGCCAGGCCATTCGCCAAGCTGTGAGAATACTTGGCGACCAGTTTGTTTTGGGACGCGACATTAAGGAGGCCGTTTCCCGCGCCGAGTGGTACGAGGATCAAGGGTATCTCTTCTCTTACGACATGTTAGGCGAGTCCGCTAGAACGGAGAAAGACGCCGAAGCTTACTTTGAGCGCTACATGGGGGCGATCGACTACGTAGGTCAGGTCGCGGGGCCCTTCAGCGCCACGCACCTGGATGCGCTCTATGCGCGGCCTGGGCTTTCTGTAAAGCTTTCTGCGCTTCACCCTCGCTTTGAGCCTGGCAAAGAAAAGCGCCTGAAGGCTGAACTCGTGCCGCGACTGGTAACGCTTGCGCGCGCCGCGCGCTCGCGTGGCTTGGCCATGACGATCGATGCGGAAGAGCAAGACCGGCTTGAGGTCACACTCGAAATGTTTGGTGCCGCATTTTCAAATTCGGCGCTTGATGATTGGAACGGCTTGGGCCTCGCGGTCCAGGCTTACGGCAAACGGGCAGTTCCCGTGCTGCGTTGGCTGCGGCGGCTCTCAGATGGCGCAGGCAAGCGCATACCCGTCCGCCTTGTGAAAGGCGCCTATTGGGACAGCGAGATCAAATGGGCACAGGAGCGCGGGTTTGAAGACTACCCTGTCTTCACACGCAAGCTGCATACGGATGTGTCCTATCTGGCGACGATGCGCCTGCTGCTGAGTGACCCGAAGGCATTCTACCCTCAGTTCGCCACACACAATGCGCTGACGCTCGCGTCGGCGCACGTGGCCGGAGGTGCTGCGGCTTTCGAGTTCCAGCGTCTCCACGGCATGGGGGAGGCGCTCTACGAAGAGGTCTTAGGACCAGGCAAGCTCGACCGGCCGTGCCGAATTTATGCTCCTGTGGGTGGGCATGAGGATCTGTTGGCCTATCTCGTGCGCCGCCTTCTTGAGAACGGCGCCAACACCTCATTCATCAACCGAGTCTCCGATGATGAGGCTCCCGTCGGCGAAATCATTCGCGATCCTGTTGAGGCTGCGGAGCAAGAACGCAGCGGGGCCGTCAAGCGCGTGGGCAATATTCCCCCGCCGCGCGACATCTACTTGCCGGCGCGCAAGGCAAGTAGCGGATTGCCACTTGGCGAGGCCGCGGTGCGCGGCGAGCTCCTATCGAAAATGGCTCAAGCGCTCGAGGATCCACTCGAGGCGGGCCCGATCATAGCCGGAGAAGCAACGACGGGTGGTGATGTTGCGGGTCTCGTCATTTGCCCACACGATAATCGCGAGCGCGTGGGCACGGTGCGCATTGCCACGCCTTCACAAACCGATGCGGCAATTGAAAGTGCAACAGCTGCCCTCCACGCATGGGACCGTCTGGGTGGTGCGCGTCGCGCGGAAATCCTCGAACGGGCGGCCGATCTTTTCGAGCGCGACAGACCGCAACTAATGGCAGTGATGGTGCGCGAGGCGGGCAAGACGCTTGAAGGTGCACAGGGCGACGTGCGCGAGGCTGTCGACTATTTGCGCTATTACGCGACAGAGGCGCGCCGTTTGTTTGGAGACGCGGCAAGACTTACCAGTCCCACTGGTGAGCGCAATACGTTGGAGCTGCGCGGCCGCGGACCATTCGCCTGCATAGCGCCTTGGAATTTTCCGCTGGCAATATTCGTGGGCCAAGTGGCCGCTGCGCTTGCAGCGGGGAACACGGTGCTTGCCAAACCTGCTGAGCAGACACCCACTACCGCGTTTCTTGCCACACGACTTCTGCATGAGGCCGGAGTCCCAGGCGACGTGCTGCATTTGTTGATTGGCAGTGGCCGCCTTGGTGAGGCGCTGGTCAAAGACACTCGCATAAAAGGCATCGCCTTCACGGGGTCCAACGAAACGGCGTGGGCCATTCAAAAGGCGCTCGCAGAGCGACGAAGCGCCATTGTTCCGTTCATCGCGGAGACGGGTGGAATTAACGCGATGATCGCGGACTCGAGCGCGTTGCCCGAGCAGGTGGTGCGCGACTGCGTGCAATCTGCATTCGATAGTGCGGGCCAAAGGTGTTCGGCTGCGCGCGTTCTGTTTGTGCAGGAGGACTCCGCTGACGTTACGATCGAGATGCTGGTCGGTGCCGTTGAGGCATTGGACGTTGGAGATCCATTCGACTATGCGACCGACATCGGCCCTGTGATAGACGAGGTGGCGCAAGACCAGCTTGAAAGCCACAAAATGCGCATGCAGCGGGAAGCGCGCGAGCTGGTTGATCTTTTGGTCCCGGACCACTGCCGGGCAGGAACCTACGTGACGCCGGCGGTCTATGAGATCGAGCGCCTGAGCGTACTGGAGCGAGAGATCTTTGGGCCAATCCTACACGTCGTGCGTTATCAGCGCGGCCATCTTGGCAAGGTCGTGGAGGCCATAAACGCGACCGGGTATGGCCTCACACTCGGGCTGCACAGCCGCATTGGTGCTGTGGCAGACTTTGTTGCCGAACACGCGCGCGTCGGAAATCTCTACGTTAATCGCAACCAGATTGGCGCTGTTGTCGGCGTGCAGCCGTTCGGTGGCGAGGGACTATCGGGTACGGGACCGAAGGCTGGCGGCCCCAATACGCTGCGTGCGTACGCGACGGAGCGGGTGCGAACGACCGACATTACGGCGACTGGCGGCAATCTCCAGCTACTCACCGCCACGGTCACAGATGGTTAAGGGCGCACGGCAAATGTTGCGAGGCGGTGCACTTCTCGCCATGTTTGTAGAAGAGCACGCCGTGCCCCCGGAGCCCCGCTTATGATTTTTCGCAAGTCGGCCAGGACCAAGTCCCCGAACATATTGGCGGAGGAGGCTGCCGCCGGAAATGCACCAGCCGTCACCGGCAAGGAGGCTGGCGTTCCTGCCAAGGAACGCTCAAGCGATGCCGACGTTGCCGAGTTCATCGCCAAGATGAAATCCGCGGCGCCGATCGCCACGAGCGGACGAGGGCGCTTGGTTTTCGCCATGGATGCCACCATGAGCCGGGCGCCGACCTGGGACATGGCGCTCAAGCTTCAAGGCGACATGTTTCAGGCGGTCAAGCAAGTCGGCGGGCTCGATGTTCAGCTCGTCTATTTTCGCGGAATGGGAGAATGCCGCGCTTCGAGATGGGTTTCGGACCCGGATGCGTTGGCGCGTCTGATGACGAGCGTGGCGTGCCACGGTGGTCTCACGCAGATCGGCAAAGTGCTTGCGCAAGCGATTGAGGAGAGCGGCAGGCGGAAGGTCAACGCGCTGGTTTATGTTGGAGACTGTATGGAGGAGGACATCGACCAGCTGTGCGCGCGTGCCGGAAAGCTCGCTCTGCTCGGCGTTCCGGTATTCCTTTTTCAAGAAGGCCGCGATGCGCGCGCGGAGCGCGCGTTCAAAGAGATCGCGCGCCTCACGAATGGCGCTTACTGCCGATTTGACCCCGGTTCCGCGCAACAGCTTCGCGATCTGTTGACAGCCGTTGCCGTTTACGCGGCGGGCGGCCAGAAGGCGCTGCTGGCGCTGAGTGCGCAAGGGCACGGTGCGGGTGCCCGTCTATTGCTCGACCAGTTGAAACAACCCGGCCGCTGAGGCGCATTCGCTCTATGGCTTACCTAATCTTTGGACTGGCGGCACTCGCGATTGGCTTGCTTTTGATGCGGGCCTTTACGCGCGCCAATCCCGCTGCAGTCGCCCGGCGACTAAAGTTGGGTGGTGGCGCTGTATCCCTGCTCGCCGCCGGCCTGCTGTTTATGCGAGGCCTTGGAGCAATCGCTGTCCCGCTTGCCATGTTTGGCTCCTGGCTGATTTGGGGCGGCACGTCCGGGCCATGGGGCGGCGGAGCAAGCAAATCGCCGGGGCAAACCTCTCGTGTTGTCACCGACCATTTGGAGATGGAACTCGATCACGACACTGGCGCGATGCACGGGCGTGTCCTCAAAGGCTTGTTCGAGGGCCGTGAGATCGAAAGCCTGAAGCCAACCGAGATGGCTCTGCTGTGGCAGGACTGTCGGCACTCCGACCCGCAGTCGGCACAGATTGTCGAGGCCTATCTCGATCGCATTCATCCGACCTGGCAAGAGGATATGGCCCGTGGTGAATCCGATATGCACGGAGGTCCTGACGGTCGCATGACCGCCGAGGAAGCCTTTGAGATCCTTGGCTTAAAGGCACATGCCAGCGCAGACGATGTTCGCCGCGCGCACCGCGACCTGATAGTCAAGCTTCACCCCGATCGCGGGGGGTCCACCTACCTTGCCTCCAAGATCAACGAGGCGAAGGACGTTGCGCTGGCTTCTGCGAAGAGCTGAAGTTTTGGTTGGCGGCCGATGGGTGAAACGCGTTCTATTGGGCCTTGGTCACGAAGCAGTCGATTTTCTGGCGCCGCAAATTTTCACATGCGGACATGGCTGCGGCAGAATTGAACCCCTGAAAGCGCGCCCTATAGAATTGCTTCGGCCCAGATTGGACCGGCAATGCGATCGCCCGGTAGCCATCCAGTAGGCCGCCTGCGCGCTGTCGAGCGAAATTCATCTGACGTTGCGCATCATCAGGAGCTGCATAGGCTCCGACTTGGATTTCATAAGGTCCGCGTTGAGGCTGCGTAGCCTGGGGGCTCCCGTGCACGGCTAGCCGCCGGTCTCCCGTATGAGGCGACCCTCTAGGAGAACCATAGCTAAGTGCTGCTGCTTGAGCTTGCAGCGACGACGGCGGCGTTCCTCTCGACGGCACCGACGGACTCGTATTGCCCGTCGTGAGGGTGCCTGGAGGCGGAGCAAACTTTGATGCATCGGAGCGGCTTGCTGGCGGCGCATAGACGGTGGCCGGACCCTGCTGCCCGGCTGAAGGAGTTGGAGGTGGCGCAAGATGGGCTTCTATGGACGTTTTGCGAACGTTGGCGATCGTAACTTTTGGTCCTGCGGTATTGAGGTCGCCCTGCGGCGGGGAAGGCCGGGGAACGCTATTGACGGTTTGCGGCTGGGGCGGCTGCGAAATGGCGCGGCGGGCCTGAACAGGCTTTGGGGGTGTCTTGAGCCGGGCCACAAGGGCTGGCTTGCGTGTCTTCTTCGTTGAGGCCTTAGCGAGGGCTTCATTGAGCACGTAACGCATCGTGGCATTGCGCTTCTTGCCAGTCTTCCCGCCAAACACCGCGGCGACGACATGCTTGCCATCACGTCGAACTGACGAAACCAAGTTGAATCCAGAAGCGCGCGTGTACCCGGTCTTGATCCCGTCGGCCCCGCGATAGCGGCCCAACAGCGCGTTGTGATTGCGGTAGGACTTCCCGCGGAATGTGAAACTGCGTGTCTTGAACAGTTTGTAGTGCTCTGGAAATTCATCCTGCAGGCGAATTGCCAGGGTCAGCATGTCCCTGGCGGTCGTGGTTTGCTGCTCATTGGGAAGGCCCGATGCGTTCTTGAAGACCGTCGACATCATGCCCAGCTGGCGGGCCTTGGCTGTCATAAGCCTGGCAAATTTCGGCTCAGAGCCGCCGATGTGCTGCGCCAGCGCGACAGCGACATCGTTTGCCGATTTTGTGACCAGCGCCTTGATGGCATGGAGGACGGTAATTTCTTGGCCGGGTTTTAGACCGAGCTTCGAGGGAGAGACCGCGGCCCCCTCCTTGGTCATGCGGATTTTCGTCGCATAGTTGAGCTGGCCCCGCTCAATGAGATCAAACGTCATATACAACGTCATCATTTTGGTAAGCGAGGCGGGATATCGCGGCGCGTCACCCGATTGATTGTGCAAGACCACGCCGGTGTTGACGTCGATGGCCATAGATGCGCGCTTCGGCGCAGCCTCGACCGGGGCGAGAGCGCTGATCGTAAGGGCGGCAGCGCAAACGACAGCGCGCATTGATCGAACCCAAAATCGCTCCAACGGATCGTGCCCTCAGGTATTCCTTGCAATGAATGGCATGCCCAAAACTCTTGGCGAGACGTGCCCAGTTACAGAAAAACGCATACAGGACAGGGAGTTGTGTGTCCCCGCTGCAGCGAGTCCCGCCTCTGGCGACAGCGGCCCAGAAAAGGACCACCGTTTTGGGGCCCCTTTGGGGCGCTGCTGGTGCACGCGCCGACTCGTGCACGGAGGATACGGTGTTGAGACTTCGTTCAGGTTAACGCCGCCTCACTGGCGGCCTTATGCTGCAATGCAAAAAATTGCTTGAAAAAAATTGTGCAGCGCAGATAATTGATGGTCGTGGAGAGGCGCTGGGTCGGGGGCCGGGACTTTCGCTTCGCTTTCATTGGTTCGAGGGGTCGTCTTAAGGACACGGTAGACATCATGATCAAGAACTTTGAGGATATGCAGAAGCTTGGACAGACGAACATGGACAGCGCTATGCGTCTGTTCGGTGAGTGGAACAAAAATTGGCAGGCCATCGCTGCCGAGGTGGGCGACTATACAAAACGGTCGTTCGAAGAGAGCACGGCCACGGTCGAGAAGCTAATGGCCTCCAAGTCGGTCGAGCAGGCCATGGAGATTCAAACCAGCTACGCCAAGCGGGCCTACGATGACTACATGCAGCAAATGACCAAAATCGGCGGCATGTACACAAGTATGGCTAAAGAGGCATACAAGCCGGTTGAGAAGATTTTGCAGAACGGCGGCTAGCCGCTAAGGGCGTTGCTCCCGGGATTTGAACAGGCCAAGCAAGGCCCGGCATGCGCCGGGCCTTTTCTGTTTCGCGCTGCGGCGTCATGTCCGTGACGCATTTGGAGCATCGCAGGCCAACGGGCCGGTGCCTGCCGCTGATGGGCCAGCCACATTGAAGGTCATCAATTGCAGGCACAGGTGCGGATGCGTATCTATATGTGAATTGTGCGGGTGCACAGCTGGGTACGGTGGCCGGGTAGGGGCCTTGAGCAGTATTTTAGAACCAATGCAAAGAACGCGGACAGGGCGGCGTTTGGCCGACTGGCTGATGGCGGGCAACAATGGTCCCGGCAAGGATGGCGGTGGCGATGAAGGGCGCACCGGCCTGGCTACCAAGACTAAGCCAAAGACCAAGAAGCCCAACCTCTACAAGGTACTTCTGTTGAATGATGACTACACGCCGATGGAATTCGTCGTGCTCGTTCTCGAAAAATACTTCAGCAAGGGACGGGAAGAAGCGACTCGTATCATGCTGCATGTCCACCACAAGGGTGTCGGAATCTGCGGAGTCTACCCATATGAGGTTGCAGAGACAAAAGTGACTCAGGTGATGGATTTTTCCCGCCAGAACGGTCATCCTCTACAGTGCACTATGGAAAAGGAGTAATTCACCCTTGCCATCGTTCTCAAAGAGCCTGGAAAGTGCGCTGCATCGCGCTCTCGAAGCTGCCAACGAACGCAGCCACGAGTACGCGACGCTCGAGCATCTGCTGCTCGCCCTTCTCGATGACAGGGATGCGGCTGCCGTCATGCGGGCGTGCACCGTCGATCTTGGTTCGCTGCGCTCACGTGTAACCAATTATCTCGACAGTGAGCTTGGCGCTCTGGTTTCCAAGGATGCCGCGGAAGCGCAGCCAACGACTGGTTTTCAGCGCGTGATCCATCGCGCCGTTGTCCACGTGCAGTCGTCAGGTCGCGAAGAGGTGACTGGCGCCAACGTGCTGGTTGCAATCTTTGCCGAGCGTGAGAGCCACGCTGCTTACTTCCTACAAGAACAAGAAATGACTCGCTTCGACGCCGTTCAGTACATCAGCCATGGGATTGCAAAGCGACCTGGCATGTCTGAGCCCCGTCATTCGCGCGGCGTGGACGAGGAGCAGGCTGCCGAAGGTGAGGAGCGCAAGCCTGGTCAAGATGCGCTAAACACCTACTGCGTCAACCTCAACAAGAAGGCGCGTGACGGCAAGATCGATCCTCTCATTGGCCGCGAACAAGAAGTGCTGCGGACCATTCAGGTTCTCTGCCGCCGTCAAAAGAACAATCCGCTTTTCGTCGGTGACCCGGGTGTTGGTAAGACGGCAATTGCTGAAGGTCTGGCGCGCAGAATCACAAAGGGCGACGTACCCGAGGTCTTGCAGGACGCGACGATCTTTGCGCTCGACATGGGGGCACTGCTTGCAGGCACGCGCTATCGGGGCGACTTTGAGGAACGCCTGAAGGCGGTCATGAAGGAGATTGAGAACTACCCAGGTGCGGTTCTCTTCATCGACGAGATCCACACCGTCATCGGTGCGGGTGCCACCTCTGGTGGGGCCATGGACGCCTCCAACCTTCTGAAACCGGCTCTGCAGTCGGGTACTGTGAGGTGCATCGGCTCCACGACGTACAAGGAGTACCGTCAGCATTTCGAAAAAGACCGCGCGCTGGTCCGTCGGTTCCAAAAGATTGACGTGAAGGAGCCCACAGTTGAGGACGCGATTGCCATCCTCAAAGGCTTGAAGCCCTACTTCGAGGACTTCCACAAACTGAAGTACACCAACGAGGCTATCAAATCGGCGGTGGAGATGTCGGCGAAGTACATCCACGATCGCAAGTTGCCCGACAAGGCGATCGACGTGATTGATGAGACGGGCGCTTCGCAGATGCTTCTTGCCGAAGGCAAGCGCAAAAAGAAGATCTCCACCAAGGAAATCGAGGCAACCGTCGCGACGATGGCGCGTATTCCGCCGAAGACAGTGACCAAGAGCGACGTAGAGGTACTTTCCAACCTGGACAAGGACCTGAAGCGCGTCGTGTTCGGTCAGAACAAGGCCATCGATGCACTGGCTTCTGCAATCAAACTTGCGCGCGCCGGTCTACGCGAGCCCGAAAAGCCGATTGGCTGCTACCTGTTTTCCGGACCGACCGGTGTTGGCAAGACCGAGGTTGCGCGCCAGCTCGCGGACCTGATGGGTGTGGAACTTCTGCGCTTCGATATGTCGGAATACATGGAGAAGCACACGGTGAGCCGGTTGATCGGTGCGCCGCCAGGATACGTCGGCTTTGACCAGGGCGGCCTCTTGACCGACGGTATCGACCAGCATCCGCACTGCGTGCTTTTGCTCGATGAAATCGAGAAGGCCCATCCCGACCTGTTCAATATCCTGTTGCAGGTAATGGATCACGGGAAGCTTACAGATCACAACGGCAAGCAGGTCGACTTCCGTAATGTCGTTCTCATCATGACGACGAATGCCGGTGCCTCGGACTTGGCCAAACCGCCTATGGGCTTCAATCGCGCCAAGCGCGAAGGCGACGATAGCGAGGCCGTCAATCGAATGTTCAGCCCCGAGTTCCGTAATCGTCTGGACGCCGTGATACCGTTTGCAGGGCTCCCGCCCGACGTTATCGCCAAGGTCGTCGAGAAGTTTGTCTTCCAGCTTGAAGCACAGCTCGCCGACCGGGGCGTGATGATTGAGATATCGGAGGAGGCAACGAAGTGGCTCGCTGAAAAGGGCTATGACGAGAAATTCGGTGCCCGCCCGCTTGGCCGCGTAATTCAGGAAAACATCAAGAAGCCGCTCGCCGAAGAGCTGCTGTTTGGCACGCTGCAGGGGGGTGGCACGGTCAAGGTGATCGTTACCGGCGAGGGCGAGGAACGGGCGCTGGGGTTCGACTACATTCCCGCCGACCCGAAGCGCACCAAGCCCAAGGACGAGGATGATGGCGTTGAGGCAAAGCCGATGCTTGTCGAGGCCGCGCCGCGCAAGGCTTTGCCGGGGCCGAAAGATAAGAAGGAGCGCGGCAAGTCGACCGGAACGGTTCCCAACGTCCCGCGTCGCAGGGATAGCTGATCATCGAGGGCGCCTGCGCTCGGGATAGCGTCGCCTCTTGCCTCACCCTAGTTGATGAGAAGCGGCGTCTTGCCGACATAGGTCGGGTCCGTCACCTGCCGGGTGAGGAAGTCCGCCACGTCGCGGCGAGAGATGAATCCAGCATGCCAGGTTTGGGGGTCGATCAGGACTTGGTACGTGCCAGTCTCCGCACCCGACGTTAGCGCACCGGGGCGCACGATCGTCCAGTCGAGCCCGCTCGTTCGGATCACCTGCTCTTGGATGTCTTTGTCGTCGTAGACCCGCTTTAGGATGAGCGGAAAGACAACGGAGTCATAGAGCATCCCACCATGCCCGCGGCTGTCGCCTGCGCCGAGACCTGTGACGACGATCAGCCGGTTTATGCTCTTGGCATGCATGGCCTCGACCAAGACGCGGGTTGCCCTGGAAAAGAGCGTGGTTCCTTTCAGCACCATCTCTGCGCCAAAGGTGACCCCCAGCGTCTGGATTACGACGTCGACGCCCTCAAGTGCGCTTTCAACGGTAGCGCGGTCGAGTGCATCGCCGTTCACCTTCTCAAGAGAGGGATCCTCCACAGTGATCGCGGTGGCCGTGCGTGACAAGGCGCGTACGTCGTGGCCAGCCGCGAGCAAGGCTTTGACTGTCTCAAGCCCAATACCGCGGCTTGCGCCGATGACGAGAACTCGTGCCATTATTCATGCTCTACATCGCAAAGTCTGCACGACGGTGACGACGGATGGCTACGTCTCAAGGACGTTGCGCAACTTTTGCGCGTTCGCCGCCAAGACCTCGGGCTTCTCCATCTCATCCGAATGTCGCATCAACGGCACGCCCTCAAAGCGGGGAATCACATGAAAGTGCAGGTGGAACACCGTCTGACCGCTGGCTGCCTCGTTATATTGGGTGACTGTGATTCCATCGGCGCGAAAGGCGGTCTTTGCAGAATCGGCGACCTTCTGGATGAGTGGAGCCAGCCGGGCAAGCACGTCTGGATCGGCGTCGAGGAGATTGCGCGAAGGTGCCTTAGGGATGATGAGGGTGTGGCCGGTTGCTTGCGGCATCACATCCATGATGACGAGTGCATCTGCGTCCTCATAGACCTTATGAGATGGAATTTCGCCGCGCAGGATCTTGGCAAAGATATTGCTCGCATCATACGTCAATGCAGTGCCCTCCAGATGCCATCTGCGCTTCTTAAGCGGACCAAGCATGTCTCCGTCAAGTGGCGACGAGCATATCTCAGCGCGGCTTGTCCGTACTTTCCTTCCTATATGGCCCATACTCTGCGAGGACAGCCACATTGGTGGCGATCGCGCGGCGTTCCTCGACAAGATAACGCGCGATGGCCTTACGAAGTGCGGGGTCTGCAACCCAGTGCGCGGAGTACGTCGTCACCGGCATGTATCCGCGTGCCAGCTTGTGCTCGCCTTGGGCGCCAGCCTCAACGCGCTTGAGCCGATGCTCGATGGCATACTCGATGGCCTGGTAGTAGCAGATCTCGAAGTGCACGCTCGGCTGATATTCGACGGCGCCCCAATAGCGGCCATAAAGGCAAGTGCTTCCTAGCATGTTCAAGGCGCCTGCGACGTACGAGGCGCCCCTCTTGGCCATGATGAGTAGACAACGGTCAGCCATCGTGTCGCCGAGAAGCGAAAAGAAGGATCGGTTGAGATAGGGCCGTCCCCACTTGCGGCTGCCGGTGTCCGTATAGAATGCGTAGAACGCATCCCAATGCGCTTCGGTGATTTCATTGCCGGTCAACCTCTCAATGGTAATTCCAGACCGCAACGCTTCGCTGCGCTCCTTTCGTACGGATTTGCGCTTGCGTGATGTGAGCTTGGCGAGGAAGTCGCCGAAAGTGGCATAGCCTTCATTGATCCAATGAAATTGTTGATCGGTACGTTGAAGGAACCCTCGGGCCCCTAGGGCATGCCACTCCGCCTCCGTAAGAAAGGTGAGGTGCAACGACGAAAAGCCTGACCGATTAGCAAACTGAGCGGCGGCGGCCGCGAGCAATGTTTGCTTCTCGGTTTCATCCGGCCCAGGTTTGGCGAGCAGACGGCGTCCGGGAACGGGGGTAAACGGTACGGCGCACTGCAGCTTGGGATAGTAGTCACCACCCGCCCTTTCGTAGGCCTCAGCCCAGGCATAGTCGAAGACGTACTCCCCCGCGCTGTGCAGCTTGACGTAGCAGGGCATGCAAGCCGTGACGGCGCCCTTTGCGTCCTCAAGCGTTACGTGGTGAGGAAGCCAGCCGGTGTTTTGTGCGCCTACGGTGCCGGAATCTTCCAGCGCTTTGAGGAAGGCATGTGAGACAAAGGGATCATATGTTGTGGCCGATGGGTTTGCGCACGCATCCCAGGCTGGCGCGTCGATATTTCCTATGGAGGGTGTGACTCTGGCGACCGCTCCCAGGTCTTCGCTATCTGGCACGCAACTTCCCTTAGTTTCGACCAAACGGACTCTCCCAGCATGCGCGGCGGCTTGGCACGTTGATCAAGGCTCGTAGCCCTCAAATATCGGTGCATCTGCCCAGCGGGCCGCGACCTGACGCTCCTCCTCCGACTTCACCGTCCACGTAAAGAGCGGAACTCCCAGAACCTCGCGCACAAACCGGGTGACCGGCGTCGGGAGCGCACCAATGTGATACGCATAGAAATCGGGTGCGGCGTCGCGCGATTCAAGCAGGTGCGTGAGGCGAAAGGCGCGTTCAGCGCCGAGGCGGTTATGCCAATCGTGCTCTGCGTGAAATACGCCTGAGACGATGCCACGTGGGACTTGCGGTGCGCGCTCCTTGAAGGCCGCCACCATGATTGGATCAAAGGACATCAGCGCCAAGGGTCCTCGATAAGATCGTGCGAGGTCCGCGATCGCACCTATGAATTTGGGGTCTGGAGTTCCCCAATCACTCTTGATCTCGGCCAGGATCGGCTCTCGGCCGCCCACGAGATCAAGCAGGTCTGCGAAATCGATGATTGCGTCATTGCCTCCGCGGTAGTTCAGTCTCTTGAGGGCAGGTGCGTCGAGATCACGCACGTTAGCGTGGCCCTCAATCAAACGCTCAAGCGTGTCATCATGAAATACAATAGGCGTGCCGCAGGCCGAAGGCCTGAGATCGCATTCGACACCATATCCTTTGGTGAGCGCTGCCTCAAAGGCCGCAGCTGTATTTTCAATCAATCCCGCTGCCGCATTGTGTAGTCCGCGGTGGGCAATTGGCTTTAGGAAGGCTGCGCAATCGCGC
The DNA here is from genome assembly GCA_964620915.1 of uncultured Hyphomicrobium sp. Taxonomy (GTDB): domain Bacteria; phylum Pseudomonadota; class Alphaproteobacteria; order Rhizobiales; family Hyphomicrobiaceae; genus Hyphomicrobium_A. The sequence goes on from CAZUKP010000014.1 coordinate 55,251, forward strand.
ATGTAACTTACCGCTCAATACGCAGGATCGCGTCGACTTCAACCGCGCAGTTCATTGGAAGACCGGAGACCCCGACAGCTGCTCGCGTATGCCGGCCCTTATCTCCGAATACGTCGACCATGAGATCGGAAGCGCCGTTGATGACCTTAGGATGATCGCCAAAATTGGACGTCGCGTTGACGAACCCGGTGAGCTTGGCAACCTGTGCGACATGATCAAGTTCACCCAGTGCCGACTTTACCTGGGCCAGGATCTGGATTGCGCACGCCCGCGCCGCTGCTTGTCCATCTTCGATCGTCATATTGGAGCCTAGGCACCCTTTGATGACCTCGCCCCCAGCCATGGAGATCTGACCCGAAACGAACAAGAGATGCCCAACAAATAGAGTGGGCACGTAATTCGCCACGGGGCGGGGCGCCTCGGGTAAGGCAATCCCAAGCTCTGCGAGACGTGCCTCGGCCATGCCACTCATGGGGGTATCCTTCCGCAACGGTCACGATGTCTGGCGCCTTGGTCGGCACACCTTTATTGACCGCCCTGGCGGCACTTTGCAACGGCGACTTCGGGCCCTAGTGTGCCCGCGAGAGCCGGACGCGCTCTTGGTGGTAAGGGAATACGGAATGGTTGATGCACCGAGGCTTGCGGCTGCCGCACTTGGCGCGGTGATTTTTGTGTTGCCACTGGGCCTTGAATCTTCAATTGCCCAGACAAAGCGCGTGGCCTTCGACCCGCATCGTGCCGTTTACGAGATTACGTTAGAGCGTGCGGGCCCTGGGTCCGGTGTCGAGAACATGACCGGGCGCATGGTTTACGAGATGACGGGGAGTGTGTGCGAGGGGTATGCGCAAAACATGCGGTTTGTCACGCGTATGGTCGATCAGGAGGGGCATTCCCAGGTCAATGATCTGCGCACATCTAGCTTCGAAGACTTGAGCAAGCATCGCCTGCGGTTCAGCTCGAGCCAATATGAGAATCAAAAGCTTTCGGAAGCGGCACAGGGAAGCGCTGGACCCGGCAATGGCGCCACCTTCACGAAGGTCGAGCTGACGAAGCCGACAAAGAAAACGGTAAAGCTTCCCTCTGACATATACTTTCCGATCCAGCACTCGCTTGCGCTACTACGGGCTGCCGAGGCCGGAGAGACGATGTTCACTGCCAATCTGTTTGATGGCTCGGAAAAGGGGGAGAAGTTCTACGAGACCAGCGCTTTTATCGGCCAGCGCGCGGCAGCGGGAGAGGTGGAAGGTCCAAGCGGTCTTGAGCAACCCGACAGGCTGGATACTCTGGCTTCGTGGCCGATTGCGATCAGCTACTTCGATCCCGGCCCTGCACAGACAGATGAGACGCCGACTTACGAGTTGGGCTTTCGATTTTATGAGAACGGTGTCTCGACAAAGCTCTTCATCGATTATGGCGACTTCGCCATCCGCGGCCGGCTTGTCGAACTGACGTACCTTCCAAAAAGTGAGTGCCCCGACGAGAAAGGCTGATGGCAGTCCAGAGTGGATGCCGCTTAAGCATGACCCTCTTCGCTGGCTTGCCGCGCCAGGACCTCATAAGCCGACCCGATCGCTTCCGGCCGAATGGAATTGTTGGCGGCAAACGAAAGCAGCAGGCTCTCATCCTGTCGGAGGTGGTCCAGGACGGCCGCCATGATTCGCTGGGTGTGGGCCTCAGCCTTAAGTTCGGCCGGACCCAGACCCGTGAGCGCGAGAAATCGGCCCAGTCGCTGTACGTCCTCGGCGAGAAATGCCAGCGCTGTTAGTGCGATTGTCTCTGCGCTCTCGATGTCCAAATTGTTGAGTCTCTGATTCCTGGGGTGATGCTACGTAATCGTGCGGAGAGGCATATCTTTAGCTGTTGGTTACAGCCTCCGACTCATACTGAATGCGAGTTCGAATGCTAGAATCGGTGCAAAAGGGCGCCAGAGGCAGGGAGCGCTTCCGAAACATGAATTTTCAGCAATCCCCGGGCACGGGCGCACCAAATCGGCCGAATGCTCGGCCCATCGGCAGGAAAATTCTAGTCGTGGAAGACAATGAGCTCAACATGAAGCTCTTTCACGACCTCCTCGCCGCGAGCGGCTACGCCATCATCCAGACCCGCAATGGTTTGGAAGCCCTTACATTGGCAAGGCGCCATCGCCCCGCGCTCATCCTTATGGATATTCAGCTTCCCGAAATATCCGGTCTTGAGATCACGAAGTGGATCAAGGAAGACGATGATTTGCGGGATATTCCCGTCGTCGCCGTAACTGCCTTTGCGATGAAGGGAGATGAGGAGCGAATCCGTTCCGGCGGGTGTGAAGCCTACATCTCCAAACCTATCTCGGTGGGCCCGTTTCTCGAGACTGTGCATCGATTTACAGGCGGTCCCCAGGCCTAGAGATCCTACGGGCATGCCTGTCGGTGAGGCTCTTTCCGAGCCCCGAGCCGCCATGGAGATGTTCAAGCTTCAGTGAGATTTCTGTCGGCCAAGCGGGCAACATGGGGAGGTTGAAGTCCGACTTACCTCCGATGACCCCTGCACCTGACCGTCGTGAAAACCATTTCGCCTTAGGGCGTTAGCGTGCGGGAACCAACCAAGGCACTCGTACGCCCGCTACGCTCACCTCTGTGAGGCTATGCTGACTCGGCAGTGACTGTTCAGTCACAGTCAAAGCGGAACTTGCCTTGGTGAAATTCCTCTGTCAGATTGAGAATAGGCAAAGGGGGTATTTTGCGGCAGCAATTTGGCTGGGACGGTGGCGGAGGCAAGGACAGCGTCCCAGATATGCAGGGCAAGTTCCCGGACTATCAGGTCCGCCGCATTTCCTGGTAGTACGGGTAATTCGTGGCACGGTCTTCAGCGGCTAGAGTGGCCTCCTCGTTGAAGCTGCATCGGACCAGCCACGGCACCAGG
>CAZUKP010000015.1:0-21984 GCA_964620915.1 uncultured Hyphomicrobium sp.
CGCGGCGCTTGCGGTTGCCTCGGGGCACGCTGCCCAGTTCCTCATTTTCCATACCCTGATGGAGCCGGGCGACGAGTTCGTTGCCGGCCGCCAGCTCTACGGCGGCTCGGTGAACCAATTCAATCACTCCTTCAAGAAGTTCAATTGGAACGTCGCCTGGGCCGATGCGACGGACCCGGCCTCTTTCGAGAAGGCCATAACGCCGAAGACCAAGGCCATCTTCTGCGAGTCGATCGCCAATCCCGGCGGCATCGTCGTTGATCTGCCCGCGATTGCCGCGGTGGCCAAGAAAGCCGGTATCCCGTTGATCGTCGATAACACGTTGGCGACGCCCTTCCTGTGCAATCCGAAGGAATTTGGCGCGGACATCGTCGTACACAGCCTCACGAAGTTCATCGGCGGCCACGGCAACTCAATCGGTGGTGTGCTCGTTGATTGCGGGACATTCGATTGGCTTGGGGCCAAGCACCGCTACAAGACGCTCGTCGACCCCAATGAATCGTATGGCGGCATGAAGCTCGCCGAAACGTTTGGCGATTTTGCCTTCGCCATTGCTGCGCGCGTGATGGGCCTGCGCGACATGGGGCCGGCGATTGCGCCTATGAATGCTTTTCTCATTCTGACGGGATGTGAAACGCTTCCCTTGCGCATGGCCCGCCACTGCGAGAATGCGCTGGCCGTTGCAAGCTGGCTTGAAAAGCACCCGCAAGTCGAATGGGTCTCTTATGCCGGTCTGCCTTCGAGCCCGTACTACGCCTTGCACCAAAAAATCTGCCCGAAGGGTGCCGGCGCGGTGATGACCTTCGGCCTCAAAGGGGGCTATGAGGCGGGTGTCAGTCTGGTGGCAGAGGTTGAGCTGTTCAGCCATCTGGCGAACATCGGCGATGTGCGCAGCCTGATCATTCATCCGGCCTCGACGACGCACCGGCAGCTTACCGACGAGCAGCGCATTGCTGCGGGTGCGGGACCAGATGTCGTGCGTTTGTCCATCGGCATCGAGGACAAGGACGACATCATCGCCGACCTTGAGCAGGCACTCGCGAAGGTGGGCTGATTGGGCGGGCACGACGCGGCAGGCGTTGGAGAGTTCGGAAAATGATGACCTATCTCGAACCGACGCAGGACTCCGGTCGTGACTTCATAATGCGCGGCATTGCCGGAGAGGTCGTGATGCTCAACCTCCTGCATTTTCACAGAGTGGCTGATTATTCAGCGCATCCCGAGCTGGCACCCGAAGAGCCGATCAGTGGCGCGGAAGCGTATGACCGTTACGTCGCGCACACCTTGCCTTATCTAACGGAGAGCGGCGGCGAGCTGTTGTTCCTTGGGGAAGGCGGCTCCTTCTTGATTGGACCTCCGGGAGAACGTTGGGATCGTGTGATGCTTGTGCGGCAGAGTTCGGTCGAGAGCTTTCTCGCATTCGCCGCCAATGACGCTTACCTCGCAGGCATCGGCCATCGCACCGCGGCGGTCGAAGACTCACGCTTGCTGCCTCTGGTTGAGCTTCCCGCACATGGTTGATGATTCTCGATGAGTGGTGGTTGTTTCGCTGTATTTCGTTAGGTGGGTTGGTCGGACAAGCGAATCGGCTTTTAAGCGAAGGAGACGATTCTTCAGCTTCGAGCCGTGACCCGCGCCCATGGAAATCGACAAGCTCAATCAGGATTTCAACGTTTTTGCTCAGCAGCTCGCTGCGTGGGCCGCAAACGCACTGCCAAACTTATTGGCCGCGATCGTGCTGGTGGTTCTTGGGCTTTGGCTCTCCTCGGTTGCAGCCCACGCTATCGGGCGCGTTGTCGATGCGCATCCCTCTGTCGATCCCACGCTGAAGGGCGTGCTGACACGGCTGGCACGCTGGGGTGTGATCGCCGTTACCGGTATCGCCGCCCTGAGCCAGCTTGGCATACAGACGACGAGCCTCTTGGCAGCCCTCGGCGCCATCGGTCTTGCGGTCGGCCTCGCCCTGCAGGGCACGTTGTCGAACATCGCGGCTGGCATCATGCTTCTTTGGCTGCGGCCCTTTCGGACGGGAGACTATGTATCCGTTGGTGACGCCGCAGGGACTGTGAAGGACGTTGGCCTCTTTGCCTCGACGTTTGAGACCTTCGAAGGCGTCTATCTGTTCGTTCCCAATGGCGAGGTCTGGAACAAGATGGTCACCAACTTCACGCGCTCGACGCCGCGCATGGTGCGCGTGACCTTTGGTATCGCTTACGAGGACGATATCGCGAAAGCACGTGACGTTCTCATCAAGGCAGCAAAGTCCGACGATCGCATGTTGGATGATCCAGAACCTTCGGTGTTCGTGAGCGAGCTTGGGGACAATTCCGTTGGGATGGAATTGCGCGCTTGGACGCGCGGACCGGACTGGGTGTCGACGCGCTTCGACATCCTTGAGCGCGGCAAGACCATGCTGGAGGCTGCCGGAATCTCAATACCGTTCCCGCAGCGCGATCTCTATATCAAGAGCATGCCGGACACGACGGCACCGGCGCTTGCTGGGCCATCGGATGAGGCGTAGGCGCAATCGCCCGCGTCACGAAGAAAGCCGGCGGCGCAAATGGGCGCTTGTTGAAGCAGTTCAAGTGCGATGCTTGACGTAACTTCCCGGCGCATCCTCGATCGCACCTAGTTTTGCGCCAGGGTCGCGCGGCTCCGTCCATCCACCCGACCGGCTGGCGAGCCACTTCGTCCAGTGCGGCCACCAGGAGCCTGGATGTTCCGTCGCCGTTTCGGTCCACTCCTCGAGTGACTTGGTCTTCCGGCGCTTCGATGATCGCGTCCAATACTGGTATTTGACCTTGTCGGGCGGGTTAACGACACCGGCAATGTGGCCCGAACCCGACAGTACGAACTCGACCGGTCCGCTGAAGAGGTTGGCGCCGGCGAAGACCGACTTTGCTGGCGCGATGTGGTCTTCCTTTGTTGCGAGTTCGTAGACCGGAATCTTGACCTTGCCCAAATCGAGGCGCGTGCCCGCGACCGACAGCTCTCCTTTGGCGAGCCGGTTCTCAGCATAGAACTCGCGCAAATAGAACTCGTGGTTCGTGGCAGCCATGCGCGTTGAATCTTGATTCCAGTAGAGTAGATCGAACGGGAATGGTTTCTTGCCGAGCAGGTAGTTGTTGACGATGTAGGGCCAGATGAGGTCGCGCGGCCGCAGCATGTTGAACACGTTGGCCATGCGCGAGCCATCAAGATAGCCGCGCTCAGACATCAGCTCCTTGAGCGAGTCGATTTGGTCGGAATCGGTGAACAGCAGCAAATCGCCCGCATACGTAAAGTCGACCTGAGTTGCGAGGAAGCTTGCAGAGGCAAAAGGCTCCTCTCCACGTGCTGCTAAATAGGCAAGCGTGGTGCCCAACAAAGTCCCGCCGACGCAATAGCCGACGACGTTGCATTGTTCCTCGCCGGTCTCGCGCCGCACGGCATCGGCGGCGGTGAGAATGCCTTCCTGCATGTAGTCTTCAAAGGTCTTGTGCGAGAGGTTCTCGTCCGGATTGACCCACGAAATGATAAAAACCGTGAAGCCCTGCTCGACGATGTATTTGATGAGGCTTTTGGCCGGGGTGAGGTCGAGAATGTAGTACTTGTTGATCCAGGGCGGGACGATGAGGATGGGCCGTTCGTGCACCTTGTCGGTAAGGGGCGCGTACTGGATGAGTTGCATTATTTCGTTCTGGTAGACGACCTTGCCGGGTGTGACGGCAAGATTGCGTCCGACCTCGAAAGCCTTTGTATCGGTTTGACTGATCTTGAGCAGGTCACCCGATTCGCTCATGTCCTCTGCGAGGGAATGCATGCCGCGGACGAGATTCTCGGCGTTGCTTGCAAAGGTCTCACGCACGACTTCGGGGTTCATGAGTGGGAAGTTCGACGGCGAAAGCGCACTTGAGAGCTGACGCAAATAGAACTCGGCCTTTTGGTGCGCACGCTCGTCGAGCCCTTCGGTATTCTCCAACATATCCTCGGCCCACCGCGAAGTGATGAGGTAGGCTTGCTTCCAAAAGTCGAAGTAGGGATTTTGCGACCACTCAGGATCCTTGAAGCGGTTGTCGCCGGCTTCTGGTTCGGCGACTGGTGCGACCTCTTGACCGAGCATGCGACAGACGGCGTTGTTCCAAAGCTCCCCATAGGATCGCATCAAGCTGCCCTGGGCATCGGCAAACTTGGCCGGATCGCCTAACCAGATGCGGGCGAGATCGGAGAGTGTGTTGGTCGCCTCCGTTACTTCGGTAGCGGCGGAGTAGGGCCCCATCTTCGTGTCGGAGCGCTCCATGAATTGGGTGAGCACATGCCCACCCTCCTCAAACAGCCGGAGCATGTTGCGGGCAAGCTCTTCCGCATCTGCAACCTTATAGAAGGAGGATTCGGCTTCTGATCGATCAGTCGGCTTTTGCATGGGCTCAAGGACCGGTTGCGGGCCAGCTGCCCTTGTTGGGTTCGTGCCAAGCTTTTGCGATACTCACGACTTAATACCACCTCGTTAGGCGGGCAATGGCCAGATGTCGACCGGCGCCCATTGGGTCCCCGAATCGCGTACTTTTCTACGCCAAGCAAGCAAGAAACCCGAAGGCGTGCCATGCAACCGTGGATGAGCGGAAATAAACGGTCCTGTGTGCACGCGGCGCGGGTAAAATGGCCCTTATTGCTGTCTGTGACACTTCTTGCCGCGGCCTGCGGCAGTACTTCGATTACGACCCCGCTTCCTGAGCTGAAACCCGTTTCCTCGCCATCTATGAACCCTCAGGAGAGGAAACAGGCCGTGGAGGCGCTCAATCAGAAACGGGCGACACACGAGCAGGACGCGGTCGAAGAGATCGAGCAGTCGCGCTAGACCTGCCGGTTTGAGGTGGCCGACCCTCTGGACGGGGCCTGGGCACCGGGCGTACACACTATACGTTTAGGGTTGTGCTGGAGAGGGGTGCGCAAATTGGCACACGCCTAGGAATGTTCCCCAGCCGCGCGGCCTGCACGACGAGATTAGCCTAAAGAGGCGCCTTTGACCCAGGATTTTCATCGCATCAAGCGGCTGCCGCCTTACGTCTTTGCCGAGGCCAATCGGCTCAAGGCTGCAGCGCGCGCGCGCGGTGCCGACATTATCGACTTCGGCATGGGCAATCCCGACCTGCCCACGCCGCCTCACATCGTGGAGAAATTGGTCGAGACGGTCGCTAAGCCACGTACGCATCGATATTCCGCGTCGAAAGGCATTCCGGGGCTACGCCGGGCGCAGGCCGCCTACTACGAGCGACGCTTTGGTGTGAAGCTCGATCCGGAAACGCAGATCGTTGCAACGTTGGGTTCCAAAGAAGGGTTTGCAAACGTTGCCCAGGCGATCACGGCGCCTGGCGATGTGATCTTGGTTCCCAACCCAACGTATCCGATCCATGAGTTCGGCTTCCTGCTTTCCGGTGCAGCGATCCGTCATCTGTCGGCGGGAACGGGAGAGGAGTTCTTGCGCCTGGTCGAACGGGCCTGCGCACATACGATTCCAAAACCGTTGGCGCTCGTTTTGTCTTACCCTTCGAATCCGACGGCGATGACGGCGGACCTCGACTTTTATCGGGACGCAATTGAGCTTGCCAAACGCCTCGACCTCATTGTGCTTTCCGACATCGCTTATGCGGAAATCTATTTTGACGACAACCCACCGCCGTCCGTGCTGCAGGTGCCGGGCGCAATGGATGTTGCAATCGAGTTTACGTCCCTATCCAAGACCTACAACATGCCGGGCTGGCGGATTGGTTTTGCGGTTGGCAACGAGCGGTTGATCGCTGCCCTTGCGCGGATCAAATCCTATCTGGACTATGGTGCCTTCACGCCTGTGCAGGTGGCGGCCGCGGCTGCACTCAATGGCCCGCAAGAGTGCGTTGCAGAAATCCGCGAGACGTATCATCGCCGGCGCGATTGCCTGATTGAGACGTTCGGCCGGGCCGGCTGGACGATCCCGACACCGCCTGCGACGATGTTTGCTTGGGCCCCGCTGCCCGAGGCGTTCAAGGAAATAGGATCCGTTGAATTCGCAAAGCTTCTCATTGAGAAGGCCGATATTGTGGTCTCTCCAGGTCTCGGCTTCGGCGAATATGGGGAAGGATTTGTACGGATCGCTCTGGTAGAGAACGAGCAGCGTATTCGGCAAGCCGCCCGAAACCTCAAAAAGTTCCTCGCTCAGGCCCCGGAAACGATGCATAACGTGATCCCGATTCCGCAAAAGGCGAGCCGGTAGTCGGACACGTCCCCATGCAAAAACCTCTCACCCTGGGTATCGCCGGGCTTGGTACAGTCGGCGTAGGCCTCCTTCAATTGCTTGAGGATCATAAAGATCGCCTCGAGGAGCAGGCCGGGCGTGAAGTTCGTGTGGCCGGTGTTTCAGCGCGCTCGCGCGACAAGAAGCGCGACGTCGATGTGAGCGCCCTTCCCTGGTTCGATGATCCAGTGAAGATGGCGGCCGATCCCGACATTTCGGTATTTGTCGAGCTGATCGGGGGCGAGGAAGGTGCCACCAAAGAAGCGGTCGAGACCGCCTTGCGTTCAGGCAAGCACGTGGTGACGGCCAACAAGGCCCTGCTCGCCAAACATGGCGTGGCCCTCGCTCATCTGGCCGAAGACAACGGTGTTGCTTTGAACTTCGAAGCCGCCGTCGCCGGCGCAATCCCCGTCGTTGCAACGCTGCGGGAGTCGCTGGCTGCCAATCAGGTGCACCGCGTCTATGGAATTCTCAACGGGACCTGCAACTACATCCTTACGCAGATGACGGAGCACCGCCGCTCCTTCGAGGACGTGTTGAAGGAGGCCCAAGAAAAGGGATATGCGGAGGCCGATCCAACGTTCGATGTCGACGGCTTCGACACTGCGCACAAGCTGGCGATCCTTGCGAGCCTGGCCTTCGGGACGCAGGTCGCACTCGATGAGATGCACGTTGAGGGAATCCGCACGATTGCCGATTCCGACATCGATGCCGCCGAGGATATGGGCTTTCGCATCAAGCTTCTAGGTGTTGCGACGCGCACGCCGTCGGGGATCGAGACGCGCGTCCACCCGGCAATGGTGCCAAAACATTCCGCGATTGCGGAGGTGTCGGGTGTCACCAATGCGGTTGCGATCGATGCCGACTACTGCGGCAATGTCATGCTTGTGGGTCCCGGTGCGGGGGCTAGGCCGACGGCCTCAGCGGTTGCCGGTGACATTCTCGACATCGCGCGCGGGACCATCATGCCGCCGTTCTTGACGCACGCGCGCAATCTCAAAGCGCACAAGAAGGCCAAGCTGGGTGAACACCAAGGCGCCTACTACGTTCGCCTTTCCGTTTATGACCGGCCTGGTGCAATGGCGGCAATCGCCAAGCGCATGGGTGATCGCGATGTCTCACTGGAAAGTATTGTGCAGCGCCTGCCGGGCTCGGCGTTGCCGGGGACCAGTGTGCGCCGCGCGCCTGGGACGCCGACGACCGTGGTTTTGATTACGCATGAGACGACGGAGGAGGCGATCCGTCAGGCGATCGATGCCATCGAAAGCGATGGTAAGGTCTCCGAGCGCCCACAGGTGATAAGAATTGAGAAGCTCCACGAGACCGAATGGGGCTCCGCGGGGAGGGACGAGGCATGACGGATGAAAGCGACGCGGGGTCTGGTCTCGACCGGGTACTTGTTCTTGAGGTCACGCGCGTGACGGAGGCTGCTGCAATTGCGGCGGCGCGCCTGCGCGGCCGAGGCGCGGAAAAGGCGGCCGACAAAGCTGCCGTCGATGCCATGCGGCGTGAGCTTGCCAAGCTTTCCATTCGCGGCACCGTCGTGATTGGCGAGGGGGAAATGGACGAGGCTCCGATGCTCTACATTGGAGAGAAGGTGGGGGCAGGCCAGGGACCCGAGGTCGACATTGCCGTCGATCCGCTCGAGGGAACGACGATGTGCGCCAAGGCGATGCCTAACGCACTTGCCGTTCTCGCGATCTCGGAGCGCGGCGGGCTGCTACACGCGCCTGATATCTACATGAACAAGATCGCGATCGGTCCGGGCTATGCGCCGGGAACCGTCGATCTCGATGCTGATCCCGCAGACAACATCATTGCGCTCGCAAAGGCGAAGGGAGTCCCTGTCAACGAGATAGCGGCCTGCATTCTTGATCGGCCGCGTCATGCCGAGCTGATTGCAGCGGTTCGCGAGGCCGGCGCGTCGGTGCAACTCATTCCCGATGGCGACATTGCCGGCGTGATTTGGACGACTGATCCGGAGGAAACCGGAATCGACATCTACATGGGATCGGGCGGAGCCCCTGAGGGCGTTCTGGCAGCCGGCGCGCTGCGCTGTACGGGTGGCCAGATGCAAGGGCGCCTGCTGCCGTCGTCCGACGAGGAAAGGCGCCGGGCCGAGAAGATGGGCATCAGTGACACCAACCGCAAATTCGAGCTGGAGGACATGGCCTCCGGCGATGTCATCCTGGCGGCGACAGGGGTAACCGACGGCTCGCTTCTCGATGGGGTGCGTTTTCGCGGCGACTTTGCCGAAACGGAATCTGTCGTCATGCGCTCACAAACGGGGACCGTGCGCCGCGTGAAGACGATGTACCGCAACATTGGGTCCCGTTTCATCGGCTAGGTGACGTTGCGCGCTGGGGAGAAGCGCGGGGCGTCCGGTTGCGCCCGCACCATCGCCAGGCGAATCAGGCCAGACTTCGCTTTTTGCACGGGGAGGCAACGTGGGCGCAGTGCGCAAATCCGCAGCCGTTGACTTGGAGGACCCTGGAGCACCGTTCCTGGGTGTGACCACTTCTGCGCGCGGGTTGGCCTGGCGCGAGCGGCTTGCCCCGGATGCGCATGCGCAGGCGGTCGCGATCAGTCAGCGGCACGGATTGCCCGAGCTGCTTGGGCGCGTGTTGGCCGCGCGCGGTGTGACACTTGAGGAGGTGGGGACCGTCCTCAATCCGACGCTCAAAGCGCTCATGCCCGATCCCAGCTCGTTGCGGGATATGGACAAGGCGGCCGCGCGGCTCGCCGATGCCATAACCGCGGGTGAGCCGATTGCCATCTTCGGCGATTACGATGTCGATGGAGCGGCCTCATCTGCACTGATGGCGCGCTTTCTTGCGCACCACGGGTGTGCGGCACGCATCTACATTCCCGACCGGCAGTTTGAAGGTTATGGGCCGAACGTCGCGGCCATCGAGGCGCTCGTTGAAGAGGGTGCCAAACTCATCGTTGCGGTCGATTGCGGCACGACGAGCACGGCACCCTTGCAGCGCGCGCAAGAGCTTGGAACCGATGTCGTTGTCGTCGACCACCACCAGGCCGATGAAGCCCTTCCGCCGGTGCATGCGCTCGTCAATCCCAACCGGCAGGATGATGTCTCGGGGCTGGGGGATCTTTGCGCAACCGGCGTCGTGTTTGTGCTGCTGGTTGCGGTGACGCGCGAATTGCGCCGGCGCGGCGCCTACGGCAAGGGCCGCGAGGAGCCCGACTTGATGCGCCAGCTGGACCTTGTCGCCCTGGCAACCGTTGCCGATGTGGTGCCCCTGCGCGGGCTCAACCGCGCCTTTGTCACCCAAGGCCTGCAGGTGATGCGCTGGCGCAAAAATATCGGCCTTAAGGCGCTGAGCGATGCAGCGGGACTGAACGAGGCGCCAACGCCCTACCACCTCGGCTATATCCTGGGCCCGCGCATCAATGCCGGCGGGCGCATCGGGGATGCGGCACTGGGTGCGCGCCTTCTTGCCGGCGAGGATGAGATGGAGGCCGCTCGCATCGCGGTTCTTCTCGATCGCCTCAACAAAGAGCGCCGCGCGCTTGAGCAGGAGATGCTTGCCGAGGCCATGGCCGAAGCCGACGCGCTTGTCGATGGCGCGCCCGACGTGCCCGTCATCGTCGTTGGGTCGGAGCGTTGGCACAAAGGCATCGTCGGATTGGTCGCCAGCCGTCTGAGTGACCGGTTCCACCGGCCCTCATGCGTCATCGCGTGGGACGAAAAAAGCGGCGAGGGGACCGGATCGCTGCGCTCGCTTCCCGGCGCCGATATCGGTTCGGCCGTCCGTGCCGGTGTGGCGACCGGGCTGTTGGCAAAGGGCGGGGGCCATGCCATGGCGGCGGGCCTGACCGTCAAGCGCGACAACCTTGGCGCACTGCGCGAGTTCTTCGCTGAGAAGATGGCCGATACCGTTGATACCGCGCGCGCGAACGCCGCCCTCAAAGTCGACGGCGCGCTGACACCATCGGCCGCTACAGACGAGCTGATGGCCCTGATCGACCAGGTTGGGCCATTCGGCCAGGGCAATCCCTCGCCTCGGTTTGCCTTTCCCGCAACCCGCGTGAAGTTCGCCAAGGTTGTGGGCGAGGCGCATGTGCGCTGTGTGCTTGAATCCTCCGACGGCGGCCGCCTGGAGGGCATCGCCTTCCGCTCGGCCGATACGCCGCTGGGAGACCTCCTTTTGGGCACGGGCGGCCTTCCGGTACACGTGGCCGGACACCTGAAACGCTCCACCTGGGGCGGGCGCGACAAGATCGAACTGATGATCGAGGATGCCGCCGACCCGCGCCGCCAGTGATCGAGGGATGCGCGCTTTGGTTTGCTTGCACGGGGCGGGAAAGGCCCCTATACCGACGCCCTCCGGTCCCTTCGTCTATCGGTTAGGACGCGAGATTTTCAATCTTGAAAGACGGGTTCGACTCCCGTAGGGACCGCCATTTTCGTGTTCAAGTGGGACATTGCCCGTGCGCGCCGGGGCCGCTGCCAGCGTGATCCTATCTCTGTACCGTCGTACGCTCTTGGACCCAACGGGCTATTTCGCCTGCAATCATTGCCACTCCAAACGAGCTGGGGTGACATCCGCCATCCGGCTTCAGGTTGTACTTTTCCCACTCAGCCTGCGTGCCTTCCACCACGCGGATATCGACCGTAACGCTTTCCGAAATCGTCTTCATGAAGTGCGCCGGGCTCGAAAGGTCGTGAAGGTTTTGCGGTATGAACAAGACCAATCCCGTCTTGTTTGATTTTTTCGCCCAACGGTCGAAGTCTTTGATCAACGCGGCAAGGTTCGTGGTCATATACGCATCGTAATAATCGTAGTGGTATCTTGGCTCGGGAGATCCGAGCAGCCCATGCAGCTTACTTGTCGCCTTCCGCTTGACGAACTCTGATTGAACTGCCTTGAACAGCGCTATCGTGTAGGGGAACTCGCGTTCCGGCCGTTCCCAATAGTCGACCTTGAAGGCCTCATTGATGTACCTGAAAAATTGCTTGTCGTGCTCAATCACCGGAAGGGGGACGATGCGGCCATCTTCAATGAATGGTTTTGGGCTGCTTTCGATACCAGTTTGCCGAAAATACACGGGCTTGTATCGGTTCACCATGCGCCGGATGTTTTCGAACATGATCCCGAGCACGACCATCTTGACGCCGGGCTGTGCTTCCAACTTCTCTTTGGCTCTAAGCAACGCTTGAACAGGACCAAACCCGTTTACACCATAATTGATCGCCGGGATCGCATAGCGGCTGTAGAGCTGAGAGCTAATGGTTTCGCCGTTTGATATCTCGTCGCCATAGACGTAAGAGTCGCCGAAAATCGCAAGCTGGGCTGGTGTGTCAGCCTCGTCCGCGAGGGACTGCCGTCTCCCGTCGTCCAGGGTGTCCTCAATGAAGGTCTGATCGAGACAATTGCGTCGTGACCTCCTGGATTTGTTGGGCGGAGCCTGCCAGCCTGTGATCGCAGAGAATTGGCGCGATTGTTTGAAGTGCTCGTAGCTGAAATGTTCGCTTTTTAATTTGGAAATGTAGCTGCTGCGATAGCTGAACATGTCCAGGCTTGTTCCGGCTGCAAATGCTGCAGCCTCGATTGCTGCAATCAAGAAGACGAGGTAGAGAAGCCACGCGAGAGCCTTGATGCTTAACTTCGTTTCCATCCTGCCCAAATCTTTATCGTATTCACCCAAAGCCCCTATGAACGGCGGGATGTTGCACACGAAGGACCGTTTTGCGAAGCCCGTGTGGTGTCGGGTCTGATTAACGTGGAGATTCTGCCCACCGTCCACACGGCGCCTGGACGAAAGCTAGAGCGCCGTCGGTAGCTCACCAGCCGTCGAAATGCATCTTGTAGCCTTTTTGCTGCATACAACTGTTGTGCACGGTCTGGTTGGTTTGATCCGTCTTGGGATCGAGTCCCTCATCAGACCGATCAATTTCGAAGCAAGAACCAGCGCCGTAGCCCGCAGTGTTTCGTGCTCTGACTTCTTGCTGAAGGCACTCAGTAAGATTTCTCTTTGCATCACGCTATCTTATTCGAATAGTCCGTGCACGACAGTGCGCCAGGGAGTGAGGGATTGAGAGCGTGAATCGCTGTGGGTTGATTGTTATCGTTGTTGTTTGCTCGGTGAGCATTGCGAGCGCCGCCGGACCGATGTCGTTTTCCTGCGCCGGCACGCTCTACCAGCCCATGACTGATCGTCCCCCAGAACCGCTCAAGGACGAGGCACTCGTCGTCGACCTCAAGAGCGGTGAGGTCAGCGGTGCTTTCGGCGAATTTAAGGTTCACGAATCCTCCGAAAAGGACGTGACGTTTTGGCGGCCAGAGATGGAGGGCGATCGCGTCGAAGCGATTTGGTCGGGCCAGGTAAAGCGCAAGACGGGTGCGACGACGATCACGCGTGCGGTCAAGGAAGAGGGCGACAAGAGCCGGCTAACGAAGATCTATGATCTGACTTGTAAGCGGGTGCGATCCTAAGCCCGGGCCCCAAACGGCATCGGTCGGTTATTGTGGCGATGTTTGCCCGTCATCGGACTGCTAAGGACCTCGCGCATGCTGGCTGCCGGACACACCATTCACCGTCATCAGTGTCACCACGTTTGGGACAACAGTATCGCCCCCATTATGACGGTGGCGCCGGGTGAAACGCTCTCCTTCGATGTGACGGATGCCTCCTCCGGCCAGGTGACGCCCGACAGCACCGCGGCGGTTTTCGCGAACTACGACTCAACGCGCGTCAATCCCGTCACGGGGCCGGTGTACGTCGATGGTGCGCAAGCGGGTGACATCCTCGTCGTTCGCCTCGAAAGCTATGCCCCTTCGGGGTGGGGCTGGACGGCGAACATCCCCGGCTTTGGGCTGCTGGCCGACGACTTTCCCGAGGCCGCGTTGAGGCATTGGCACTACAAGCCAGACGGCAGTGTGCCGCTCCTCTTTGGCGACCTGGCAGAAATCCCGCTCGCGCCGTTTACGGGGACAATCGGCGTGGCGCCGGCCGAACCGGGCGCGCATTCGATCATTCCGCCGCGCCGCGTCGGCGGCAACATGGACGTACGTGATCTCATCGCCGGCAGCGTTCTTTGTCTGCCGGTCGAGGTGACGGGCGCGCTGCTGTCGATCGGAGATACGCACGCTGCCCAAGGCGACGGGGAAGTCTGCGGCACGGCAATCGAAAGCCCGATGCAGGTCACGGTATCCATCGACCTCATAAAGTCTGAGCCGCTGGCGATGCCGCGGATTGACCGGCCGGAGCGGCGGGGTGTTGGTGAGGGGTGCGGTCGCGTTTGGATCACGACCGGCATCGGGCCGGACCTGTTCGAGGCCGCGCGCGTGTCCGTGCGCGGCATGATCGATCTCTTAGCGCGCGAGCGCGGGATGTCCGCAATCGATGCGTATATGCTGTGCAGCGTGGCGGGGGGAACTGAAGGTGAGCCAGATCGTCGACGCGCCGAACTGGACCGTGTCGTTTCACATGCCGCAGGGAATTTTTTTGTGAGCCTCACGTCACAAAGAAAGCAGGGCCCGCCAAGACGGCGAATCCCTCTCTGAAACGAGTCGCGTTGCCAGGCTCAGGGCGCTTTCTACTGCATGCCGCCGATACAGTTGCTCACAGCACAGTTGGCCACAGCTGTAACTTGGCTCAGCGCGTCGCGCTTCAGCAGCGTGGGTGCCTGATAGACCTTCTTCATGGTGATGTCCCCCTCAGCCGCGATGATTTGTCGGCAGGGAACAATTCCTAAAATGATTCGCTGTGCACTGACGAATCGCGATGGGCCCAAGGTGTCGATCACCAATAGAAGAAGGGGCCGCCCGGAATGGGACAGCCCCTACGTGAAATCCGGAACGGGCCTTAGCTCAGCTTGATGACGGAGCCGCAGGCGGAGGCGGTCCGCCGCATTTGCCCATGCTTACGCCGCAACCATAAGCCGTGACTTGGCTCAGCGTGTTGCGCTTCGCCAAGGTCGGCGCTTCGTAGGCCTTCTTCATGGTGATGTCCCCCTCAGTCGCAACGAATCTGTGGTGAGAAGAGAATCCTAAAGTGATTCGCTGTGTAGTGGCTAGTCGCGGGGCCGTCATCGCTAGGGTGTGAGGGCGGTCATCTGATAGAAGGCTTCGATCCACCGGCCGCGGCGTTTGACCATCACTTCCGTCACGAAACAGTGCTCGGCGATCGGCTTGCCCTTGAACGTTCCTTTGAACTTTGCGGTGAAGGTACGCAGGGCGGCATCGTCTCCAAGCAAGGTGACCTTCGGCTCGGTCTCAATGGTCTGGTGATAGTCGAGTTCGGGAAGCGTATCGATCACGTATTGGGCCGCCTTTGGGCCATCATAGTAGGGT
Source organism: uncultured Hyphomicrobium sp. (assembly GCA_964620915.1). GTDB lineage: Bacteria > Pseudomonadota > Alphaproteobacteria > Rhizobiales > Hyphomicrobiaceae > Hyphomicrobium_A. Next base: position 14,569 of record CAZUKP010000015.1, read on the forward strand.
GTGACGGCGAGATGATCCGGCGTCATCATGCGTTTGATGCCGGCCTCGTTCTGATGCTGAAAGGCCTCATCGAGAATGGCTGCGGCCGCATGGACCGCTTGGATCTCTTGGGCGTCGTCGGCGCGAATTGAATTGGGGATCGACGCGATCAAGAGCGTAAGCGTGATCACATACAAGACGTGTCGCACGGGTGTATCCCTCCATGACTCCGGGCTGCATCGCCCGCCCCGGCTTTATAGTAACCTCTTACAAGCTGTGGGAAGACGGGTGCGTGCGAACGCGGTAGATGGGTGCACAATACTTGCGCCTATAACGGGCCGGTTGAATTGAGGGGACGTACGTCGATGGCCGAAGCGCGCGTTTGGAGCCGGGCTTACTTGGCCCAGCAGATCGAGGACGCGCTACTCAATCCGATCCGGGCATTTCGTCCGAACTATCTGCCGCTGATGATGGTGTACTTCGCCTATGGGGCGCTGGGGCTCATCGCGATTGCGGAAAGTTTTTGGATCAAGCAGGCGCTGACGCTGAGCCCGTCGCAGCTCGCCGCGCTGAGCGTTTGGCTCACGTTGCCGTGGACGGTGAAGATGGTGTTCGGCGAGTTGGTCGACTCCGTTCCAATCCTGGGCTCGCAGCGACGCTCTTATGTGTTCATTGGCGCGTCGTTCATTGCTGCCGGCTTGATCCTGCTCGCAGGCGCGGCGGGCGGCTGGCTGACGTTTGCCAGTCCGGAAAATCTCTATCGTCTGGGCGCGTTTGCAAGCGTGCTTGGTGTCGTCATTCAGGATGTGGCAGCCGATGCCATGAGTACGGAGGTCGTGGATCGCGTCAATCCGGACGGGACCCCGCGACCGAAGGAGATCGTCGACCGCGAGCTTGGCATGGTTCAGGTGCTGGGCCGGTTGTCGTTGTCGTTCGGCATCTTTCTCGTGGCTGGTTTGGCCGGCTGGATTGCCGGTGTCTACAGCTATGAGACCGTGTTCTTCCTGGGTCTCATCATTCCGATCATTTCCGTGAGCGGGGCCGTTCTGATCAAGCTCAAGCCGGTGGACTCGCGGCCGCTCGACTGGCGGATTCTCGGCGGTGGCCTCGTCTTTGGCGCGTTCGTTCTCACGCTGGCGGGAACGGATATTCCCTACAACCAAGAGATCGTCTTTGTGGTTTCGATGGTGGTCGTGTGCGCCATGCTCTACCGGGTTGTCAGGAACCTGGACCCAGAGACACAGCGCATCATCTTTTTTGCCGCGTTGATCATCTTCGTTTATCGCGCGGTTCCTACCTTCGGCCACGGTTACACATGGTTCGTGATCGACGTCCTGGGCTTCGACGAGGCGTTCCAAGGCACGCTCAACCAGATCGGGGCTGGTTTGGCCCTGTTGGGGATGTGGCTTTTTTCCGATGCCATTACCCGCCGACCGGTCGCGCAAGTGCTGCTCTGGCTCACCGTGATTACGACGATCCTGTCGCTGCCAAGCTTCGGCTTGACGATGGGGCTGAGCGAGTGGACTGAGCGCGTCTTCGGCTTCGGGGCACGCACCATCGCAATTATTGATACCGCGACGACATCGCCATTCGCGCAACTCAGCATGATCCCACTACTGACGTTGTGCGCGATTTACGCACCCAAGGGACAGAGGGCGACCTGGTTTGCACTTATGGCTTCGCTCATGAACCTGGCGCTTGTCGCAGGAGCACTGCAAACGAAGTATCTCAACGACATCTTCGTTGTAAGCCGCGGTGACTATGAGAACCTGCCCTATATCGTCGGGTGGGCAATAACCATCGGCTTCATCGCGCCACTTGCGGTGATCTTTGCTTTCGGGCGCCGATTGAAGTGAATGTTATCTTGTATCTGTACAGGGGTTGCATGTTAGCATCGGCTTACCAGATTGAGGCGTATCAATTCGCGCACGGAGCAAATCGGCATAACTCCGTGCCGCGTGGATCAATCAAAACGGAAGACCGATAATGAAGCCCACTAGGACGTGGATTTTAATTGCCGACGGTGCGCGTGCGCGCATTTTTGTGAACCTTGGACCCGGGAAGGGCATCGAAGCGGTCGAAGGCGCTGAGTTCGAATCCGATCACCCCCAAGCCCGCGACTACTATGCCGACAAGCCAGGCCGGACGTTTGAGTCTGCCAATTCAATGCGGCATGCCATGGAAGCCCCGCATGATCCTCACCGCGAAGCGAAGCGCGCTTTTGCAGCGAAGCTCGGCAAGGTCTTACGTGACAGGTTGTTCAAAAAGGAATTTGATCGGTTGATTCTCGTGGCGCCGCCGACCTCGCTTGGTGATTTGAGGGCCACGTTGCCCGATTCAGTTCAGGCCGTCGTAGCAGCCGAACTCGATAACGACTTAACAAACACACCAGCTGTGGAGCTGCCCGAGCACTTGGAAAAAGTACTGGCCGTCTAGAGGTCACCTATGGGGTGCGACGCGTCCCATTGAGCGTTCCCGCCACGGCTCCAGGTTGCGGTTGATTTCCGTTCCTCCCCCCGCAAAAGCCCAGCATAGGCAGGTCCAAGGCCAGAAGCCGGTCACAGGCAATGCACAGGTCTGAGCAATTGCGCTGGATCAACGCGCGCGAACGCGTAATATGACAGGGATGTGACGGCGCCGGAGTGAAGTGCATTTCGGCCGCGCTGGTGCAGCGGAGGACTGGCGCAGGAGCACGCCATGATCACGCTGGAAGATTGCATTGCGTTTTGTGGGCTGACCGAGGCGGAGGTCTTGGCGATTGCCGAGCACGAGCACGTGCCCGAGATCGCCGCGGCTGCGCTTGCAGAATATTTGCTCAAACAGCGTCGCGGCAGCGAAAAGATTCACACAATGATCGTGGAGGATATTCGCGACGCGATTCAACGCGGTGACCGCGAGCACGCCCGTGAACTTTTTTCTGCCCTACGCCATTTCCTCACCACCCATCCCAAGTTCGGCGACGAGGACCAGGGCAGGGGCTGAACCGTCGCGGGGCGGGGCGCGCTAGCGGCAGATCAACATTGGGACAGAGGAGTGCGTTAGAACCTTGGTGGCCTGGCTGCCGAGTACGAACTTGGCAAGTCCGCGACGTCCGTGGGACGACATCACAATCAGATCGCAGCCCCTGGCCTTGGCCTCGTCAACAATTCCCTCAGCAGCGAACTGGTCTTTGACGTGGACCAACTCGCACGCAATGCCGATCTTCTCGGCCTCCTTCGTGACACGGCCCAAGATTTTGTCGGCGTTGGCGGCCGCCGCCTTCTCGTATTCCTCGACCGGGAAGGCAACGGCCCATTCACCGGAAACCGCCGACGTCCAGGGCTCGGTGACGGTGATAGCGGTTGCTTTCGATCCCAGCGTCTTGGCGAGCGTCAGCCCCTGTTCGACAGCCTTTTCCGCCAATTCCGATCCATCGGTAGCGATCAGGATGTGCGCATACATATTTTCTTCTCCCAGAGCCTCATGTTGCCACGTGGCGATGACGAAAGGCGGTCTCGCACAACAATCTTGCGCACGAACTCTTAAACCATCACGCCCGCAAGGGCACCCGTTTAGAACGGCACCGTGGATTGCATCGGGATGGAAATGAACGGATCAAGCGATAACCCCTGGACGGCAAGAAAACCTTGATGCCAATCAAATGGCAATGAGGTCGCGCGGATGATAAGGCTGATGTGCCTATGCGGCTAGCAACGTTCAATCTCGAAAGTCTTGACCTGGGGGCGAAAGCGCAGGTCGATCTGGAGACCCGCGCGAGTGTGCTGCGGCCTGCCTTGGAACGCCTTGCTGCCGATATTCTGTGTCTTCAGGAAGTGAACGGCCAGCATGTCGCCGGTCAGCAAGAGCGCAAGCTCGTCGCGCTGGACCGGCTGTTGGAAGGGACCCGCTACGAGTCATATAGCCGGGCCGTAACGACCCGGCCGGACGGCCACGCGATCGCTGACGTGCACAACCTCGTGACTCTGTCGCGCTTTCCGATTGTGACCCAACGCCAGGTGTTGCACGACTTCGTTCCACCTGCCAAGCATGCGAGTCTTACGGCAGGTTCTGCAAAAGGCGCGCACGTTGAAATTTGTTTCGATCGTCCGATGCTTCTGACGCAGCTTTCTCTTCCCAATGGGGTACATCTCTCCGTCATCAACATTCATCTGCGCGCACCACTTGCCAGTGCGGTTCCGGGGCAGAAGACGGGACCCTTTTCCTGGCGGACCGTCGGGGGGTGGGCCGAGGGGTTTTATCTTTCAACACTCAAGCGAGCGGCACAGGCCCTGGAGCTGCGTTTGCTGGTGGAGCAAATTCTCAAGCAGGACTCTGCTGGCCTCATTGCGGCAGCGGGCGACTTCAACGCGGTGGACTACGGTCCAACGCTCCGCCTTGTGGTTGCCCCGGAGGAGGACGTTGGATCAAGCGAGCTCGCACCGCACGCGCTGATCGTTCTCGACCGGTCGATTTCCGCCGATCGCCGTTGGAGCGTCCTACATCACGGCCGCGAGCAGATGCTCGACCATATTCTGGCAAGTCGGGAGCTCTATGGTCACTTCCGGAGCGTCGAGGTGCACAATGAGAGTTTGGGCGATGAGGCGCTAGGCTACGGAAAGGCCATTCACTCGGCAGCCTCTTACCATGCACCCCTCGTGGCAGAATTCGACTTTGGAGCCCAATCCGCCTCCGATCGTGCGTGAGAAGCGCAGATATCACTGAGGTGGTGGCCCCCTTGGGCCGACTTACCGTAAGGTTGGAGTATGAACAGACTAAGAGATGGGAGCACCGGCCACATGGGGCGACGAGGTTCTGGAGTGCTGGCGCAAATCGGACGCGCACTGGCCGTGGCTGCGATCATGGCTGTTTGCCCCGGTGCCGGCGGCGCACAGTCTGATGTGGGGACGAAACCCGTCGACACGGCGCTGATCGTGGCGGTCGATGTTTCCAATTCCGTCGACGACGAACGCTACCGCCTGCAAATGGAAGGTATCGCGCAGGCGCTGGAAGATCGTGAAGTGATCGAGGCGATCGTGCGGGGGGCTGAAGGGGGAATACTGTTCTCGCTTGTGACGTGGGCGGATCGCTCACGCACGACGCTGCCGTGGATGCGCATCTCCAGTGTCGAGGAGGCGCGCGCGGTTGCCCAGCGTGTGCGTAAGTTGCGGCGCGAGAGCGGAGAATTTACGTGCATGACACAGATGATGCGCAAAGTGTCAGACAAGGTCGTGCCGCAGATCCCGGTGGAGGCCACCCACATCGTGCTCGATGTTTCTGGTGACGGCCGCGACAACTGCAATGCAGAAGAGCCGATCACGGCGGTGCGTGACGAGTTGGTGCGCTGGGGGGTGACCGTAAACGGCCTGCCGATTCTGGAAGGCGATGGAGAACAACAAAGTGAGGTGCCGCAGGGCGCCGCTTCGCCCAAGTCCTACCTCCCGCAGCCGCAAACAGAAGCGCAAGCGGGTGGGTCTTTGGAGGAATGGTTCCGCCAGAATGTGAAGGGCGGTGCCGGCTCATTCGTCCTTCCGGCGGAAGGCTACGGCGATTTCGGTCGCGCCATCCGCCAGAAGTTTGTTCTCGAGATCAGCCGAAACGAGACGTCGACGCCGCTGACAGTTACTCGACGTATGCCCGGTCGAGGTTCTTCATACTCTGCATATTGAGCGCGGCGTCCTTGCCCTGCAGGGACAAGAGGCGTGCTGAGTTGACATCGGCTTCGTTGAAGTTGGCGCCCGTGACGTCGGCCCCTGTGAGGTCGGCGCCTGCCAGCTCGCTGCCCATCAGATTGGCGCCGCGCAGGTTCGCACCATTGAGCTTGGCATATTCAAAGACGACGCGGGCCAGGTTGGCGTTCTCAAACGAAGCACCCTCAAGGTCGGTTGAGCGGAATACACCGCGCATCAGACCCATCGACTGGTTGGTCATATCGGCCGCGAGATCGGCATCGGTGAAGTCGGCGTCCTTGAGGCTGGCGCGCGAAAAGTCGGCGGCAACGCGTGCCTTCGTAAAGTCGGCGCCGTCCATCTTCGACCCCATAAACTGTGTCGAGAAAAGGCTTGCACCCTTGAAGCTTGCGCCGGTGAAGTCGGAATCGAGCGCCCAGGCCTGATCCAAGACGACGCCGTCGAGTTTAGCGCCTTTGAAATTCGCATTGCTGATGCGGGTGGACTGGAGCTTGACGTTTGTGAGGTCGAGGCCGGACAGATCAAGTCCGTTGAGACGCTTGCCGGAAAAATCGGCAACACCATCGGGGCCGGCGGCCTTTATGGCTTCCAAGATTTCCTCGCGTGTGTATTCGGACTTGGTGAATTCGTCAGACTTCAGGTCGAAGTATTGGAGCATATCCTGCCCAACCGCACTCCCGACTGGACCGAGATGCAGGGCAGCAGCGATAGCCACGAGAACGAGACTACGGCGCATTCTTTTCTCCATTTTTCTTTCTTCAACGCCCGCGATTGCGGTAGCCGAGCGGCCAGGTTGATCTGGACCGCTCACCGAAGAATGGCTCGCGCTCAAAGGTCCTCGACGCTGGAGGTGGTGCACCGCCAGCGCTTGATCTCCCAATCGGGATACCGTTTGGCCCATTTCACGAAGTGAGGCGGCGCGAATGCCACGCAGTTGGCCATGTCGATGGTTTGCGCCAGAGGAATTCGGTAGTCCCGGCACACGCCCGGATCAGCAGCAAGACAAGCTGAGATTATGATCGCGATCATAAGAGGCTCCATCAACAATGGATCGTCACGGCGCCCCTCCAGCCGGAGTAATGTAACATTATTCCAATAGCTAAGAATGGGCCGTAACGAACCCTATTCGGTCCAGTGACGGAGAATGTTACGCTGTAGCGATAAAATTGGATCCCTACCCTTTGGTAGGGGGTAGGTGGCAGCTGGCTCAGGCCGTGAGCAAGATTTCGCCCTTGCCGATTGCCGCTAGGTCGCCAGCAAACTTACGCACAGTGCTGGGTATCGGGGCCGGCGCAAGCGGGCCCAAGCTGTCGGCCAAATACTTGGAAAGAATATTCAAGATAGCGAGGTCGTGCTTGCCGCTGTCAGCGTATGTGGGAAGCATCTCTTCAGCCGTCGAGCCGATGAGGGTCCCGCGACGCAGTAGGACACCGGGCTTTGCCCCAAATCCTTGTTCGGCCAAGATCGTACCGCCCAGCATCCGCGAGCCGGCATAGGTTCCACATCGGCCCTTGATGATAATCGTGCCGCGACGCATGCGATCGCCCACGCGCGCTCCAGCATCGCCATCGATGACGACGGTCCCGCCGATCATCCCGAAACTCTCACCGGCACGCCAGCCGCCGACGTGTCCGCCCGCCGATCCCTTCACGGAGATCAATCCGCCCTTGAGCGACGCGCCAAGCCACGGCCCAGCCGAACCTCTGATCTCCAACCGCCCGCCGCTCATGCCGCGGCCAGCGCAAATGCCTGCATTGCCCTCGACGATGAG
>CAZUKP010000015.1:22084-35910 GCA_964620915.1 uncultured Hyphomicrobium sp.
GCATCGCTCACAACGCCGGTCGTTTCCTCAATAATGAACTCGCCATCCATCACCGGCACGCGCCAGTAACGTTTTTTGCCGAGCTTCTTTGCGCTCTGGTAGCCGTCGCCGAAAAACCGGGGACCTGAGCCAAGGGCTATCTTCGTATCCGACTCGACGCCCGCATAGCAGGCCGAGCCCGGACTGGTGAGGACGCACTGACCCACGCGGTTCTTCAACTGAGGCAACAGCGCGTCCGACGAAAAGCCGAACAGTAGAACGCGCACACCCGGCCGTCCGTCCGGCGTTTCGCTTGGCGAGAGTTCGCGGTCGATGCCGACCTCCGCACCGCAGCCGATGACCGACGTGCCAAAGCCACTCATCGTGATGGCAGCCTGACGTGCCCACTTCTCGCTGTCCGCCGTTATGACGACGCCTGTCGCCGCCATTGTAAAGGCCTCAGCGAACGTGTCGTCGACGGTAATAGCCCGAGCCATCATGACACCCTCGCAGCCGTCGGCTCGACGACGATCTTGCCCTTGCCGCCTTCGAGGATCTCGTCGTCACTCAGCCTGAAGTTTTCCATGCGCACCGTGTGGAAGCGGTCAAAGTAGTCCTTCAAGGACTTCTCGATTGAGGGGTCGTAGTCGGGCCGTGCCACGTGGGTGGCGCCCTGGACGATCTTGATGACTTGGCCATCGCGAACGATCAACTCGCCGTTCTTAAACACAAGCTCAGGTGTGGTGAACATGGCCTCTCTGTCAGACTTTTCCTGATAGACGGTGATATCCGCGTTGGCGCCTGCGCCCAAGTGGCCGAGGGTCTTCAGCCCCAGGCTGCGGGCAGGCCCCGCACGGGTCAGAATCGCGATCTCGTAGAGAGAGTATTCCCGGTCCAGCATGGGAAGCGTGCTGTTCTCCAACGCATCCGGATGCACCTTCTGCATCATGTCTTTGCGGAATGCGTTATCCATCAAGAGCCGGATGAGGTGGGGATAGGTAAAGAACGGCGCACCATTGGGGTGATCGGTCGTCAGGAATATCCGCCAGGGGTCCTCGCAAAGTAGGAACGTTTCTAGCCCGATCGCCCATTGCAGCGAGTGCACGAAGCTCTTGTCGCGATAGCGGAACGGTACGACGCCGCACCCCGCGTCACACTCGATGTCCATGATGACAGAGCGCTTGGGGAAACCGTTGTTGCGGCCGGCGTATAGACGCATGCTGTCGCCGGAGGCCGTGCACGTCTGACCGAACAGAACCTGGCCGACGTCGATGGATACGTTGGGGTTCTTGTTCAACAGTTCGGCGATGCGTGCCGCGCCCGAAGAGAACTTCCGGTCGCCCTGGGTGTCATAGCTGTGAAACTGGATATGCGTCAGATGGAGCGGCAGACCCTCGGCGGCTTTGATCGTGGCAAGCGTCGTCTCGACGTTGCCGGGGATGCCAAGGTTGCAGCCGTGCACGTGCAGCGGATGTGTGACGCCAAGCTCGGTCAGCCCGCGCGCCAGCGTTAGAATAATGTCGCGAGGCGTGATTCCGTAGTAGGCGTGCTGCTCATCGAGATCGAGTTTGCGCTGATTGAATTTGAATGCGCTGATGCCACCGGGATTGACGACCTTGACGGCGATGGCCTGGGCCGCGCGCATGGTCCAGGCGATGTAGTCCTTGATGAAGGAGAAGTCTTTCTGCTGGGCCATGGAGCGCAGCAAGAAATCATCGCTGCCCATCATGACGAAACCGCCCTTATCCAGGACCGGAATGTCACCCATCTCCATGTGGGCCTGACGGGCGTTGGCGGGCAGCACGGCAGGCTCAAAACCGGCGGTATAGCCCATCTCCGCATAGCGATAGCCCGTGATGAGCGTCGAGGGGACAGCGTGACCGGTGCCCGCGCGCGTCAGCTGCGTATGAGCAACCTCGTCGATTTTGTGATCTTCGGGCAGGAGCGTGCGCGCGATCGTGACCTTGCCACCGCCGATATGCGTGTGTGGGTCGATGGCGCCTGCCATCACCACGCGGCCGCTCACGTTGTATTCCTGGTCGAAGCGGCCGTCCTGTGGTGGCGCAACGATGCGCCCGTCTTGCGCATAGATGTCGCGAACTTCGCCGTTCACGCCATTGGCAGGGTCGTAGACCTTTCCGCCGGAAAGTTTGATCATCATCTTGAGCGCTCGCGTCTACAGGGCTGCTTGGATGGCGGCGAGCACGTCAGCCGCTCGCGGCAATTGCGACCGGTTGAGGTCCTTGAGGGGCAACGTCACCACGTTATCGCAACGGACCAGCAGGCCTGCATGATCGACACCCGGTGTGCCGACCGGGATAAAGACCTTGGGCTGTTGCTTGAGTTGCAGCCCCGGCGTCCCGATGACGACGGTGGGAAGCTTTGTTTCAGGCGGCACGATATGTGGCGAGAACGAAGCGATCCAAACGAGCAGATCGCCTTCGTCGTCAGCCAGCATGCGCCCGATCGAGTGGCGATAGCTGTCGTAGTCAGGAGCGCCGCTCGCGAAGCTGACTCGCGAGGGATAGCCGGTCTGCCAGCCGCTGACAGCCGCGGCCGTTACTGCACCCTCGTTGCCACCGAGCGACAAGCCGGCGAACCGCGTCGTTTCGTTAAGATCGCGAACAGTCTCGCAGATGGCCTGTACGGTGAGATCGGCCTCGGGGAAATTTAGCCCGGGCGGCGCCCATACCATGACGCCGTAGTGTGCAGTCTTGCAGCGCTCGGCCAGGGCATCGATGTCGGCAATCTTGACACCGGCAATGTCCTTTTCAGGAGTTGGCTCTGGTGTCGCGCGATCTTGCCCTAGCAGCGAGGCGAAAAGCCCGGTCCGTTTCGGAGCCGCTGATTTATCTGCTGCAGGTTGGGTCAAGTCTGCGCCGCGCAGGCGCGCGCGTAGCGCGAGCAAGACATCAAGAAGCGACTCCTGCTTGCACGGCAACGTCACGACATCACCAACGCGCGTCCCAACGGCTCCGGACGTATCCAATCCCTCGCCAATGAACACAACGGTGCGCTTCGCAGCCGGCTCATCGAACATCGAGTCAGGCGGGCAAACGATGCGCTCGAAAAAGCGCGTGTGCAGTTTGTGGACGTCGGTGCCCACGATGACGAACAGATCCGCCCGGTTCCGCGCCTCAGTGAGCGTGGACATCATCCAACCGCTACGCTGAAGCACATCGAAGTTGCGGAACTGCGCTTCGCTGAGCGCGTGATCGACAACCCCACCACTCTTGTCGGCAATCGAGACCACTGCACGAACGCCGTCGACGTCGGTTGCCAGACCGCCGTAAAGCGGCAATTGCGACTGGCGAATAAGACCGGCAGCCGCTGCGATCGCTTCTTCGAGTGAGACTTTTTTGCCATCCACGAGAGGCGTCGCAGGCGGTAACTCGCGCTCAAATCCGGCGGCCGACTGTGCGGAATTCTCGTTGAGAACTTTTAGCTTCGTGCCGGTACGCTCAATTCGCAGATCGTCGTTGAGGATTCCGCAAAACGGATCGGTCACGTTTTCGTAGAGTTCAGTCTCGGCGTTCTCACCCAACTCTTGGCCCTCACCCGGTCCGATAATCTTCGTGCGCTCTGGGGCGCGGGCCGCAAGAAAGCACGTACGCATTGCCAAAACAACACCATGTCGAATGCGGCTCTTTGACGAGGTGCCGGGAATTGCGAAGCCCTTCGGCCCACATTATGGTCGCGCGCTGAGGCGCGACAACGTTGAATATTCGGAGGATGCCTGATGGTGAGAGTCTTAGCCTTCTCGATAGCCCTTTTTGCCATGTTTCCGCTCGCGGCCTCGGCCCACGGTCCCACCCGTCAGAAAGTGGTCGAAACGGTCGAGATCGACGCATCGCCCGAGAAGGTTTGGGAAGTTATTGGTAACTTTCAGGACATGGGCTGGCATCCTGCTGTCACCAAGACGGAGGGCTCGGGCAGCAACGAGGCCGATGCAACGCGGGTGCTGACCCTGGATTCGGGGGGGACGATCTCCGAGAAGCTGACGAAATACGACGCCGACAAGAAGATGTACAAGTACGAGATCACGGACGTCGACGTGAAGGTACTGCCCGTCACCAACTACTCCTCGAGGATCACGGTTAAGGGTGAAGGCGACAAATCGACAGTGGAATGGTGGGGTGCTTTCTACCGGGGCTACATGAACAATGATCCGCCCCCGGAGCTGAGCGACGAAGCCGCCAAGAAGGCGGTCACCGGTGTTTACCGGGGCGGCCTTGATGGTTTGAAGAAAAAAGTCGAAGCGGGCGGCTAGGCGAACGTGGCCGCGCACAGCCACATCGCAGCGCGATTGATGGTGCTTGCCGCCGTAGTCTTGGCGGCAGGTGCGGCGTGCGCGGATCCAGCGACGGCGCCACGCGAGGCCTTTGTCACCAATCAGTCCAGCAGCACGCTCTCGATCGTCGATCTGGCGACATTCAAGGTTTCCGCCGAGATTGACATCGGGGGCAAGCCGGCCGGGATTGCAATTTCGGGTGACGGCAACCAGGCGTTTGTCACCGCGCCTGAAGGCAACGAGCTTGTTGTCGTCGACACCGCGCGCCGCCAAATCGCCAAACGCATCAAGATGCTCGGCGGCCCCCTCGGTGTTGCCGCCCACCCGACGCGCGGCTGGGTCTACGTCGCCGATTGGTACGCGCACCAGATCTCCGTCGTCGACCCTGTGACAGGAGAGATCAACGCCAAAATCTCTGTCGGCGAGTCGCCTTCCGGGTTGGCGGTCACGCCAGATGGGCGTTTCGTTTTGAGCGCTGACCGGGACAGCAACGCGGTGTCCTTTGTTGATGTTGAGACCAACAAGCGGGTCGCCAGCGTCGGCGTCGGCGATCGCCCGTTCGGGATCACGATCGATGCCGAGGGCAAGCGCGCTTACACGGCGAACGTGCGCAGCAACGATGTGAGCGTGCTCGATCTGGAAAGCCGCTCGGTCATTGCGACCGTACCGGTGGGCCGCCGCCCCTATGCGGTTGCCCTTGCGAATGGACACGCGTTTGTCTCCGACCAATATGCAGGCACCGTGAGCGTGATTAATACAGCCAGCCTTAAGGTGGTCGAGACAATCCCGGTCGGCGAGTACCCTGAAGGAATTGCGGCTGATCCGAGCGGGTCTTTCGTTTACGTCGCCTGCTGGGCCGACAACGTCTTGATGCGCATTGATGCATCACGCCACTCGGTAATCGGGGAGGCTGAGGTTGGAGACGGGCCGCGCGCATTCGGATTGTTTTTGCGATAGCGCTCGAGGGCGATGGTGACGTTTTGCGACGTAGCCTGTGCCGGCAGCACCATGTTACTATGTAACAAAATCGGGCCGCCGTTGGGGTTGCGTCGCGGCCGCGTGACCAATCGTTAAGGTTCCCGCTGTGGACGGGCTGGTATCGTTGGGGCTAGAAAGGCCCCAAAACAAAACGTCTCAACTCAGATTTCAGGAAGGAAACTTTACGATGCGGCTCTTCGGTGTATGCGGCGCGATCTTGGCACTTGCCGCCGCTGTTTGGTCGGGTGCAGCCTTCGCAGTAGCAGGCAATCTCCCACAAGCGACAGACCTGGTGTTCGAGGAAAAGCACTTGGCGAATATGAACGAAGGCGAGGAAGTCGGTTATCTGTATGAACGCAAGGTCTCGGACCCCAAGCTCCTGGGCGACGCGTTCACCGACAAGGTAACCGTTAAGGTCGTGGGCGCTGCGCCGACAGGCGAAAAGAACGTCGAACTTCAGATCTACACGGGCGAGCGCGCCCGCGATCTGCAGAATCTTCCGAAGTTGACGATCAACCCGATATTCCTTGTCTTTCTCGAGCAGGCGGTGAGTACATATCACAACCTGTCGGGCGGCAAGCGGGCCTACTTGAAGAGAGTCTTTAGCTTGTCCTTCAAGGACAAGGACAAGGCGAAGGTTGAGCCGGTCAAGATCGAGTACAACGGCAAGACGGTGGACGGCTATCGGATTTTGGTTGTCCCCTACAGGGACGACCGCCACGCCTCAAAAATGGAAGGCTGGGACGGATCGCAGTTTGAAATTGTCATGAGCGACGATGTTCCCGGTGAAGTGGTGCGGTTGGGTTCGCATTACGAGAACAGCCACGAGAACACCCCCACGCTCGAACAGAACTATACGCTAAATGGAGTGAAGAGCGTCCAATGATACGAGCAATCCAAACCGTTTGTGCAACGGTTTGCGCTGCGACACTCATGGGCGCGGCTGCCCATGCCGTACAGCTCCCGGCCAACGACTACCCGACGTATGCACGCGCCGACTATGTGTTCGCGTGCATGCAGGTGAACGGCCAGACGCGTGAGGTGTTGGAGAAGTGTTCTTGCTCCATTGATGCGATTGCGGCCGTCCTGCCGTTTGCGCAGTACGAGGAAGCCGAGACGATTATGTCGGTGCGCCAGAGGGGCGGTGAGAACGTGTCGATGTTCAACAACTACCCGCCGTTCTTGGAAATGGTGAAGAATCTCAAGCGGGCGCAGGTCGAAGCCGAGTTGCGCTGTTTCTGACGAATCCGGCAACGACCTGCCCGACGAACACAACTGAAAAAGGGTGCCAGAACCTGGCACCCTTTTTCTTTTCCGCGAAGCAAACCTGGAGGCCTCGAGATCTGAACACGATCAGGAAGCCTTCTCAGCCGACGTTGCCGTGTACACCGCGCCGTCGGTGTCCTTTGCTGTCACGTCAAGCGTTTCATCGGCGCCCGGTACGTACGTAAAGCGGAAGTTTGGATTTTCAGAGATTGAGATCCCGCCATCCATACGGAAAACAAGGTCGCCTCCGCGCTTGACTTCAAGCTCCTGGACGAACAGCGCCGGCGTATACTCGCGGGTCATCTGATCCATCTGCATGCCCGTGAAGTTGGGGTGACGAATCATCACTTGGGCTTCGCGGCTCTTGGGCGTCGCTGTCTGATCACCGCTGGTATCGAAGCGTTTGATTTTCATTTTGCCCATATTGGCAAGCGCCTCTTCGGCGTCCTTCCCAGCCGGCGCGGAACAGCCGCCCGAGGCCTTCACATACTTCGTGGCCATATGAAGTTTGCCATCCGCTGTCTCGATGACGGCGCGGACGTTCGAATACATATCAATGCGCACGCGCGTTGCGAGTGAACGGTCGCCCGCACCTGCCGCCTCGCCGAAGTGGAAGGTGGCCGCCACCGGGGCAGGGTTCTTGTCGATGACGAGGGTCAGGTTCTTCACCTTGCCGGTACTTGCAGGAATATGCATCGTCAGGGGAACAACCGCAGCATCCTCTGCGCGGTAGGGAGCTTCCAGAACGATGGCGCCGTCGTTCTCGATGACCTCACGGCTGTCGAAAACGTCGCGCTGAATATCCGGCCAAGGGTCGTCTTGAGCTTGGACCGCAGACGCGCAAAATGCGAGGGCCGCAGCGATTGCGAGTCTCAGAAGATGACCTCCGACGTTGGTAGTAGATTGCATCCTCGGTTCCTCCGCGTTTGGTCGGTTGGAATAACTATTCCCACTCTAGTTCGGCGAATGCCGCCGTAACGTTTCGCGCATGATACTCCTTGAACAGGAGCCATGCATCTTTTTCGGAGAGGCCGACAGTTGTTGAGGCCTCAGACAGCGTGCGTCCATCCTCAATCATGGCGCGCACCTCATCGGCAATGGTCTTGAGATAACGCCGTTGGGGGGCGGACGCATCGGCCCATGCCTTCGATGCAGGGCCGTGCCCTGGCACGACGCGGGCAACGTCGGTGCGTTGATCAAGCTCGGACATCAATTTCAGCCACCCGCGAATCGAACCATCGAGTGCTGGAACGTGTTTGACAAAGATCAGGTCTCCAAGAAATAGCGTCCCGGTCTTGGTGTCGTAGACCGTGGCGTCGTTATCGGTGTGTGCCGTTTTTTGCGCTTGTACGATGAGTGTGCGTCCGCCCAAGTCGAGCTCGATCTCATCCTCGACGAGTAGCGTCGGGGGTATGATGCGCGTGCCTTCGAAGGCCTTGTCGCCCAGCAGTTCTTTGTTGATTGCGAGATAGCGTTCTGCGCGCGCAGCTAGAGCACGCGGAAGCTTGCGGTGCCCAACGAATGTGGGACTTTCAGCCACGAAAGCTACGTTTCCAAACACGTGATCGGGGTGCATGTGCGTGTTGATCACGTACTTGATGGGACGGTCGGTGCGCGCGCGGATCGCCTGCAGAAGTGCAGCACCAATTCGGGGGCTGCCGCCGGTGTCGATTACGGCAACGGCATCGTCACCAACAACGAAACCGGCATTGGACACGTCGCCGGCATTGTCGGGCATGAAGAGCTGATACTTGCCCGTATGCACGAAGACACCAGGTGCGATCTCTTCGACTTTGAAGCCGGGATCCGAACTCGCGATGGATGCAAAAATGGTCAGGAATAACGTTGCAAGAATGAGCAACGAAATCGGGTGATAGTTCCCGAGTATTTCGGTATGTTTTGCCGTCATTTTTTGGTCCATTGATCCCCTCCGCATATAGGGAGGGCTGATCACGCCGTCGAGAGCTGGTTGTGAGCACGAGACGCAGTCGAGTGGGTCGCGGGTGCGCTATGCCTACAATACGTCGATCGCTGTTTTGCGCGCGCCATCGCTGGCGTGTGTTCGTCGAACACGCTCGAATGCCAATGATTTCAGGCGCTCCAGAGAACTTGTCGTGCGGTGCACAATTTATATCGCAGCGCAATAAGTCGCGATGGAATCCCGCGTAGATTGGGTCAGCAGTCTTGTCCTATTCACGGGCGCGTGAAATTTCGTTACCCAATCATCTTGCGGCGGGGGAAAAAAAGTGCCTTTATGCCGCCTGGTAGCGATATGGCTTCTACGGGTCTTCACATGAACGTGTAGAGGCCTAAGTCGATCGCCGGGGAGGAAAAAAAGAAGGGGTCTACCCCCAATTCCCAACGTTGTGGCTTAGACACGCTGTCTTTTCGCTACCGCTTGCAAGCGTGGCAAGAACCTTAAAATGGAGGAAGCGCAATGCGCAGAAGTGCATTCGCAGGTGCGTTGGTTGCATCGGCTGTCCTAGCGGCACCGGCGTTGGCCAACGATAGTGTTTTGAAGTGCATTAGCGACAAGAATAACTGGTGCATGCAGCAGCATGACTACAGTGCCACCCGTTATTCCGAGCTAGACCAAGTCAACACCAAAAACGTCGGAAACTTGCAGGTCGCGTGGACCTTCTCGACCGGCGTTTTGCGCGGCCACGAGGGTTCGCCTCTCGTTGTCGGCAGCACGATGTACTTGCATACCCCGTTCCCGAACATCGTGTACGCTCTGAATCTGGATGATGAGAACAAGATCATCTGGAAGTATACGCCTAAGCAGGATCCTTCCGTTATCCCCGTCATGTGCTGCGACACGGTCAACCGTGGCGTGCAGTATGCTGACGGCAAGATCTTCCTGCATCAGGCTGATACGGCTCTCGTTGCTCTCGATGCCAAGACCGGCAAAGAGCTTTGGAAGACCGTAAACGGCGATCCCAAGCGCGGCGAGACCGGCACTGGTGCCGCCCTCGTGGTTGGTAACGTTGTCATGATCGGTGTGTCCGGCGCTGAATTTGGTGTGCGCTGCTTCTGGACCGGTTACGACATCAACACCGGCAAGCGTTTGTATCGTGCTTACTCGATGGGCCCGGATAGCGATATCCTGGTCGATCCTGACAAGACGATGATGCTTGGCAAGCCTGTCGGCAAAGACAGCTCGCTCAAGACATGGAACGGCGACCAGTGGAAACTGGGCGGCGGCTCGATCTGGGGCTGGTATGCTTGGGATCCCAAGCTCAACCTGGTCTACTACGGAACGGGCAATCCTTCGACGTGGAACCCTGCGCAGCGCGCTGGGCCTGATGGCAAGCCGATCGATCAGCTCTATTCGATGACGATCTTCGCTCGCAACCCGGAGACGGGCATGGCGGCGTGGGCCTACCAGATGACCCCGTTCGATGAGTGGGACTACGACGGCGTCAACGAGATGATCCTCGTCGACAACATGGATGTCGCCGGTGGCAAGCACAACGTTCTGGTCCACTTCGACCGCAACGGCTTCGCCTACACGGTTGACCGCAAGTCCGGTCTGCCTCTCGTCGCCGAGAAGTATGATCCGGTCGTCAACTGGTCCACGGGTGTTGATCTTGATCCCAAGAGCAAGACCTATGGCCGTCCGGCAGTTGTTCCTTCCAAGTCGACCTTCTTGAATGGTGCCGACGTCAATACGACGAACGTGTGCCCGGCCGCTCTTGGTACGAAGGATCAGCAGCCAGCTGCTTACTCACCTCTGACGGGTTACTTCTACGTGCCGACGAACCACGTCTGCATGGACTACGAGCCCTTCAAGGTTGAGTACACCGCTGGTCAGCCGTACGTTGGCGCCACGCTGTCCATGTATCCGCCGAAGGGTGAGAGCCACATGGGTAACTTCATCGCGTGGGATGCTTCCAAGGGTAAGATCGTCTGGTCGAACAAAGAGCAGTTCTCTGTTTGGTCTGGTGTTCTCACCACAGCTGGTGGCATTGCTTGCGTCGGTACGCTTGAGGGCTACTTCAAGTGCGTCGACCAGAAGGACGGCAAGGAACTCTACAAGAACCGTACGCCTTCCGGCATCATCGGCAACGTCATGACCTATGGTCACGGTGGCAAGCAGTACATCAGCGTCTTCTCAGGCGTTGGTGGTTGGGCCGGCATCGGTCTGGCAGCTGGCTTGACCAACCCGACCGATGGTCTGGGTGCTGTTGGTGGTTACGCTGGTCTGAACGACTACACCGCTCTTGGTGGGTCGCTGACCGTGTGGTCACTGCCATAGGCTAGAGCCTTACGCTCAAAATAGGGGCCGGCGCGGGATTATCCCGCGCCGGCCTCTTGCGAGAGGCACTAACTCTCTCAGAGGATTTTTCACGTCATCGTGGGCTGCGACCGGACCGGTCGATGGACATCACACAGCCGATCACGGCGCGGTGATCATGTTTGACATTGCGCCTGCTGGTGAAATCGCCCAAATGATGATGTATCGATGCCTGCAACGATAAGCAGATAGGGGAAACGCGTGACAAGGATTGGTCTAGGATTGGTGGCCGCCGTGGCGGCATTTGGTTTTGCCGGGGTCTCGGCGCAGGCGGAGGAGCCCCAACCTGGGCCGCCGCTCGTCACACTGGATGATGGGTGCAAGACTCAGGAAGGCGCTGTGAGTGAGGACGGAAAGTGGGTCCTGCCGGATGGCACCCCAACGTTCCGCGTCTGCAAGAAGGACGGAACACTCGTCACCGACTGGTACACCTATAACGGTTACCGGCGCTATCACGCTGAATGCCATGTCTGCCACGGACCGAATGGTCTGGGCTCGACTTATGCCCCAGCACTTGCAGACTCCTTGAAGACTTTGTCATACAGCGACTTCCTGGGTGTCGTTGCGAGCGGTCAGGAGCGCAATGTTGCGGGCACCGAGTTCATCATGCCGTCCTTCGGCGATAACCGGAACGTTATGTGCTTCATCGACGACCTCTATGTTTACCTGAAGGCCCGGGCTGAAGGTGCGCTCCCGGCGGGACAGCTGGGCGGGCGCAACCGAGACCCGAAGCCAGACACTGCGAGAGAGCATGAGAAGTCCTGCTTCGGTGGCTAAGCTTTTTGCAATTGCACTTGCTGTTTGTTGTTTCGTCGGCACCGGGCTGAACGTGGCCTGGGCCGTCGAAGGGCAGCGTTCCGACCTCGTCAATCGGCAGGTTCTGCGTGTATGCGCAGATCCCGCCAACATGCCCTTTTCCAATCAGAAAGGGGAAGGGTTCGAGAACAAGATTGCCGAGGTCATTGCCGACGAGCTGAAAGTCCCCGTTGAATACACTTGGTTTCCGCAGGCGACGGGGTTCGTTCGCAACACGCTGCTTGCCAAACGTTGCGATGTGATCATCGGCACGGGGCAGGGCAATGAACTCGTGCTCAACACGAACCACTTTTATCGTTCTGCGTATTCGCTGGTCTACAAGCCCGGCATTGGGCTCGACGGCGTCGAAAGCCTCTTTGATCCGCGCCTCAAGGGCAAACGGATCGGAGTCGTAATCGGGACCCCGTCGGCGACGCTCGTTGCCAAGGCGGGCTTGATGGAGAAGGCGCGTCCCTATCGCTTGATGGTGGACCGACGCTTTGACGACCCGGCAAAGGAAATGGTCGACGCCATTCGCAGTGGTGAGATTGATGCGGCCGTGATGTGGGGCCCGATCGCGGGTTACTATGCCACTCATGGCGGCGAGAAGCTCAACGTTGTGCCTTTGATCAAGGATGCCAAGGAAACCCGCACGGAATTTCGCATTACGATGGGTGTGCGCCAAGGTGATGACATCTGGAAGCGGCAGCTCAACGAGGTGATCCTTAAGCGTCAGGCTGACATCGATACGATCCTTCTCGAGTTCGGTGTGCCGTTGATCGACGAGGACGAGCAGTTGATTGCGAAGCCCCGCGGCTGAGCCTCAGCTGATCGCGGGCATCGCCTGTCAAAAGAAGACACGTAGGTGCCAATGCTCAATCCTGTTGTGCGGATGGGACAGCGCAGGTGGGGAAGTGTCCATTGAGCGTTCAGTGACGGCGTCTTCGACGCAATTTGCGTCGGCGCCCGCTTAGAACACGCCACAACAGACAAGACGCTGTGCCATGTCTTCGCATCATCCCCGCCAGACCTCAACAATAGCAAACCATCTCTTTGCGGTGACGCTCGC
Organism: uncultured Hyphomicrobium sp.; assembly: GCA_964620915.1. Classification (GTDB taxonomy): domain Bacteria; phylum Pseudomonadota; class Alphaproteobacteria; order Rhizobiales; family Hyphomicrobiaceae; genus Hyphomicrobium_A. Next base: position 34,760 of record CAZUKP010000015.1, read on the forward strand.
GTTGGCAGCGGCATTTGGTCTGGCCATGCCAGTTGCAGGAGCCGACGAGGCCGTTCCTGAGCCGAAGGATTACCGCACCGACGACTACCGCAGCCCTGTTCCTGCAACACTGAAGGGGGCAAAGGTGTTGAACGGTGATGAGGCCGCCGACCTTTGGAACAATGACGCAGCCATATTCGTGGACGTTTATCCGCGCGCGCCCAAGCCAAAGAATCTACCGGCCGGTACGTTCTGGCGTGATCCCGCCCACCGCAGCATTGAAGGGGCGCATTGGCTGCCAAATGTCGGTTATGGAGGCCTCAATCCTGAGGTTGACGCCTATTTCCGCACGCGGTTGTCAGATCTGACGGGCGGCGATCTCAATAAGCCCGTCGTTTTCTTCTGCCTCAAGAACTGCTGGATGTCGTGGAACGCGGCCAAGCGCGCGCTCGAAATGGGCTACACCAACGTCATGTGGTTCAAGGACGGCACGGACGCTTGGCAAGAGCTGGGCTATCCGCTGGTTGCCGTCAAGAAGATACCCTGACGCTCTTCAACGCAGCCATACGCCTGGGGCGTCATTCTTTCATCTGGGCACGTATGAGCCGGCCGATCTCGAACGCGCGCTGCTCGATCAGAACCGGGATCTCGCAGGCCACCGTCAGGTTCTGCTGGCGCTCCTGGAATATCCGTGCGTTCCAGTTGTATTCCTGTTGCTCGGACGTAAGTTTCATGTCCCTCGGCCCCAACTGCTCATCGGCAGGGATATCCTGGTCCAGTTGAGCAAGCTTGCGACCCTCGCGTTCAAGCTTCTCAGATCGCGCCTTCTGACGCCTTTGATATTCCTCGACACGGCTCAAAACGAGTTGGCGATCCTTGTTGATCTTGGCCAACATGCTGGCAAAGAGCTGTGTCAGCTTCTCGTCACGGATGTTCTCCGGTTGGCTGTTAGCAAATTCCTTGATCGCTTGCTCGGCATCCTCCAGAGACACGCGGCGGCTCTCCAGGACCTCGGCAAGTTCGGAGATCTGCTGATCGTCCTGCCAATCGGTCAGCTTATCGGTGGGTGGTCCGTCCCAAATTTGAGCCGCCGTGAGCGTCGTCACTTTGCGCTGGACGCAGGGCCAGTCGGGGTGCGTTCCGTCATCGCTCTTGCTGCTTTGACCTCTGGC